>NZ_JACAPW010000012.1:0-88906 GCF_013385495.1 Pseudomonas sp. F8002
GCCGAGTGGTGGGGCAAGAGCGTTTTGCTTACTTTTGCGCTCTTCAAAAGTGAGCCGCTGTAAGAGCGGAACCATAAGCCGCCGTTACCGCAGCAACGGATATGCCCCCCAATCAAACCAGATGCAGATGGTTATCCCAAAGCCCCGCCGGCAACTCCAGCGGCTTGCCCACCAACGGCACCTGCCGACAATCATAAAACCGGCAACGCCCCTGCCCGGAAGTCACCACAAACCCGTCAGCCACCGCACCCACCCCGGCACAATCCGGCAACGGCCCGTCCAGCAGCAACTGCGCGCTGTCCATGTTCCAGATAAAGAATCGATTCCCCCGTGGCGCCGTCAACGCCACCAGCCGCAACTCGCTGTGCACCGCCACACTGGCCGTGTAGTGCCCCATGGCCTGCAACTGCTCATCCGCCACCGGAAACGCCACAAACGCCTGCCCGGGCCGCTTGATCGCCAGCAACTCCGAACGCTCATGGGAAGGCCCCATGAATTGCTGCCCCGCGAGGATCGTCCCGTCGCTGGCAATCCCCATATGCCGCACACTGTTCATCTGCTGGCCCAGGGTCTCCTTGCTCAACAGCGTCCCGTCACGCTTCATCAGGACCAGGCTCGGCTCCATGGCATTCAGGTTCATCTCCACCCGGCTCTCCGCCTCGGTACGAATCCCGCCGTTAGCCACCACCAGCGTCTCGCCATCAGGCATCCACGACACCTGGTGCGGCCCGATCCCATGGGTGGAAATCTCCCCGGTGTGCACCAGCCGCTCACCCTCGAACCGGTATACACCCAGCAAACCGCGACCCGGGTCAGACGTGTCGTTCTCTGTGGCATACAACCACTCGCCATCCTTGTGCACCACCGCATGCCCGTAAAAGTGGCGATTGGCCTTGGAGGTGATGGTTTGCAGCAGCGCCCCGTCCCGCAAGTCGATCAGGTAACTCTCGGTGCCCGGCCGGCGGGCGACAAACAGCGCAATCGGCAGCGTCGGGTGGTTGATGATGTCGTGGCAGCGCTGGCCGACCTCGGTGGCAAATACCTGCTTGCCGTCCAGGCGAAAGCCGACGGCGTAGTGCCTGCCATCACTGTCATCCCGCGCCGAGAGCAGCAGCGGGCTTTTGCCCTTCTGCTTGAACAGCGTCCAGCCGCCCAAAGTGATCGCACTGAGCAGCACGCTGCCGAGGGCCAAAGCCTGTCGCCTGAGCATCATCAGTCACCGTCGTTGGCGTTAAAGCCCAGTTGGATGCCCAGCGCCTTGGCCAGCTCGCCTTCGTGCAGGCGGTGGACCACGTTGAGGCTGTCGTAGATATCGTTGAGTTGCTGGCGCCCGGCATCGTCGGCCAGCATTTCATTCAGCGTACGCTGGTTGCTGGCGAAGAGTTTCAGGGAGGCGGCATACGCGGCGTCGATCTTGTCAGCCAGGGGCTTTTGATCGGCAGGCAACAGGCCGCGCAGGCCTTTGTTGTCGACGCCGACCCAGACGGTCTGGGCGGCAGCCAGGCTGGCTTCCAGGCTTTGCAGGGACGACTGGCTGCGCCACGCATCGGCCTGGAACGGTTGCGGGATGCCCTTGGTCTGGCGGCCCATCGGGGTGCCGAGTTTTTTCTTCAGGGTGTCCAGCGCAGTCACTTGAACCCGCAGCAGGTCGGCGATGGCTTCGTGGGAATCGGCGTAGCGCTGGTTAGGAAACTTGGTCATCTGTGCCAGCATGCCGTCGGTGCTGTTCCAGCTCGACAGGATCTCTTCGGCCAGCAGTTTCTGGCGCTCGCCGATGGCTACCAGCAACGGGCAGTAGCGGGCTTTTTGCGTCTCGTCCGCCAGATCGGTCTTGGCGTCGTAGAGGATGTATTCGTAGGCCGACAGGCCCTGCACTACGACGCTGGACTTGGCCAGGGCGGCGGCGTCGATCTGTGGTTGGGCGGTCACCAGTTGCTCGACTTGACGACCCACCAGGTTTTTCTTGTCCGGCCAGAACTGCACCTGCCACGAGCGGTTGCCCTCGGCCAGCGGGCCGATCAGCAGCGGTTGCAACTCGGCCCAGGCCTTTTGCGCGTGCAGGAAGTCGGCGCGGGCGGTCTCCAGGCTTTCCTTGCCCTGGCAGTAGGCCAGGGCGCTGACGGCCAGTTGGCGGTCGGCTTCAACCCAGCGGCTGTAGGTCGGCAGGATCACTTGCTTGGCGATGGCCGCCGAGGTCACCGCTTGCGGGTCCTGGGGCGAGCACGCACCGAGGGCGAGGGCGGCCAGGCTGGTGAACAACAACTTGGGACGGAACATGTCGAGCTCCCTTCTGTAATTAGGACAAAGCTTATAAAGAATTCAGAAATGCCAGCAACGCGGCGCGCTGCTCGGCATTGAACGACAACACATGCTGCTGCGCCGCCTGGGCTTCACCGCCGTGCCACAGCACGGCCTCCATCAGGTTGCGGGCGCGGCCGTCATGCAAGAACTGGGTGTGGCCACTGACGGCTTGCGTCAGGCCAATGCCCCACAACGGCGGCGTGCGCCAGTCGCGGCCACTGGCTTTGAATTCGCTGCGGTTGTCGGCCAGGCCGTCGCCCATGTCGTGCAGCAGCAAGTCGCTGTAGGGGCGAATCACCTGGTTGGCCAATTCAGGTTCGGCGGCGGTGGGCGCCGTGGTGAATTGCGGGGTGTGGCAGCCCTGGCAACCGGCCTGGTAGAACAGGTTTTTCCCGGCCAGCACTTGCGGTGCGTTGACGTCGCGGCGGGCGGGGACGGCCAGGTTGCGGGTGTAGAACAGCACCAGGCGCAGGATATTGTCGCTGACCTCAGGCTCGCCATCCGGGCCATTGCCGTTGGGCGCCTGTTTGCAGGCCACTTGTGCATCGGTGCAGTCATCGAACGGTCTCAGGGAGGTGGTCAGGCCCATATCACCAGAGAACGCGTGAACATTTTGTTGATTGAGGTTCGGTTGCCCGGCTTTCCAGCCAAATCGACCGAGCACGGTCTTGTGTTGCGCGTCGTCCCAGACCCAATTCGCCCGCCCGACAATGGCTTCCTTGTCGGCGGTTTTCGGGTCGGTGTTGCGCAGGATGTCGGCGTCGGGGATCGCTTCGAGCAGCCCCAGGCCGATCATCGGCGGTGCAACCCGCGCCGAGAAGCGCGTGTCGGGGTGCATCGGCCCATAACCGAGCTGGGTGATTTGCAGGGCCGGCTTGCGCAGTTCGACCACGGTGCCGTCCTTGAAGCGGACGTTGACCGGCGTGTAGTCGACCCGCACCTTGCCCTCCGGGGCGACGCCGGGCACGGCCATGTCCTGCAATTGCCCACCGTAGACCGGCTCGGGGACTACACCCAGTTGCTCGATGACCTTCGCATAGGGCGGCGCATCGGGAATCGACAGGCGTACCAGCATCGACACCGCGTTGGGCGCATCGGGCAATGGCGGATGCCCACGGCCATCCTTGATATGGCAGTTCTGGCAGGCATTGGTATTGAACAGCGGGCCCAGCCCGTCGCGGGCAGTGGTGGTGGACGGGGCAATCACCCAGGGGCTGCGAAAGAAACTGTTGCCGACGCTGAAGTCCAGGCGCCGGGTGGGCGACAGGTTGGCCGAGGGCAGGGAGAAGGCGTTCTGGTCGGTCTTCCTCACCGTGGTCGCGCCACCGGCACGCGCTTCACCAGGCTCGGCCTTGGTGAAGCGCGGGGCGTCATCGCAGGCACTCAGGCTCAAGGCCATCAACAGTGCAGGCAGGCGAAGGGGCGAACGGGACATCAGTCTTCCTGAACGTAGGCTGAAAATAAGGCCGCAAAGTCTAACAGGGCAGGGCGGATTGAATAAGAGCAATTATCGTTTGGTGGTATCCGATTCATTCCCGCTAGAATGACCGCACATTTTTCTCTGGAGGTGGCCAATGCAGGCTCTCGACGCTTTGCTCAACCGTGTTTCCGTGCCGCGACTGCTGGACCCGGCACCGACCCAGGAGCAGCGCGACCTGCTGTTCGCCGCTGCCATGCGCGCGCCCGACCACGGCCAGCTGCGGCCTTGGCGCTTCCTGACGGTGGAAGGCGCGGCACGTGAGCGCATGGGCACCCTGCTGGCCGAAGCCGCCCGCCTGCAGGACGCCGACGCGCCCCAGGCCGCGATCGACAAGGCGCAGAACGGCCCGCTGCGTGCGCCGTTGGTGGTGGTGGTGATTGCCCGCCTGCAGGAACATTTCAAAGTGCCAAAATCCGAGCAGCTGCTGGCGGCGGCTTGTGCGGCCCACGGGATTCTGCTGGCGGCGTACGCCCAGGGGATCGGCGCGGTGTGGCGCACCGGTGAGTTGTCGTACTCGGCCCATGTCGCCAAAGGCCTTGGGCTGAAGGCGGATGAGGAAGTGATTGGCTTCCTCTACCTGGGCACCCCACAAAACCCGCCGCGTACGGCCCCGAAAGAAGACCTGGCGCCGTTTGTGGCAGCCTGGACGGGTCAATAAGGCACCGCGATTCTAAATGTGGACGGGCTTGTGTGGGAGCGGGCTTGCTCGCGAATGCGGTATGTCAGTCAATACATGTACCGACTGATCCACCGCGTTCGCGAGCAAGCCCGCTCCCACATTGGGTGTTCACTGGTTTCAAGCTCGGGTCAAACCCGAAACTGATCCATCAGCTTCATCTGCTGGCTGGCCAGGGCGTTGAGCTGGCTGCTGATGGCCGCCGATTCGGTGGCCTGGCCGGTCAGGGTTTCGGTCACTGTGCGGATTGCCGAGACATTGCGGTTGACCTCTTCGGCCACCGCACTCTGTTGCTCGGCAGCGCTGGCGATTTGCAGATTCATGTCGCTGATCACCGTTACCGCATCGCTGATCTTGCCCAGAGCCTGCACCGCCTGATGAATCTGCCCGGCGTTGTTCTGCGCCTGGGTCTGGCTCGAATGCATGGTCGCCACCACTCCACGGGTGCCGGTCTGGATGCGTTCGATCACCAGGCGAATCTCCTCCACCGAGTCCTGGGTACGCTTGGCCAGGTTGCGCACCTCGTCGGCCACCACCGCAAAACCGCGCCCGCTTTCCCCGGCTCGCGCCGCTTCAATCGCAGCGTTCAGGGCCAGCAGGTTGGTCTGTTCGGCAATGCTGCGGATCACTTCCAGTACCGAGCCGATCTGCTCGCTGTTCACCGCCAGGGCTTCGACTTCGGTCACGGCCTTGCTGACTTCTTCGGCCAGGGTGGTGATGTCGCGGGTGCTGCGTTCAATAATCTGCATGCCTTCACGGGCTGACTGGTCGGCACCGCGAGCGGCGTTGGCGGCGTTGGAGGCGCTGTTGGCCACGTCGTGGGCGGTGGCGCTCATTTCATTCGAGGCGGTGGCCACCTGGTCGATTTCCCGGAACTGCACCTGCATGCCTTCGCTGGTCTGGCGCGCGATTGCCGAGGACTGGTCGGCGGTGCCACGGGCTTCGGTGATGCTTTGCTTGATCTGCGCGATGGTCGGCTGCAGCTTGTCGAGGAAGCGGTTGAACCAGTTCACCAGTTCCCCCAGTTCATCTTTTTTACCGTAGGCCAGGCGCTGGGTGAGGTCACCGTCGCCGCTGGCGATTTCCTTGAGCATGGCGGCTACGCTGTTGATTGGCCGGGTCACGCCGGTGGCAGCCAGCCAGATCAGCAACAGTCCCAGCAGGCCGGCGGCTGCGCCTACCAGCAACGCCTTGAAAGTGTCGCTGGCCTGGGCGTTGTCGAGCACGGCCTGGAGTTTGTGGGCGTCTGCTAACAGCACCTGTTTGGGCAGCTTGATTACGATGCCCCAGGATTTGGCGTCGGCAATCGGCTTGACCGGGTACACCGCGCGGATTGTGTTGTCTTCCTCGCGGATCTTGCGGGTATCGCTGGCCAACAGCTGCACGATTTCCTTGCCTTCGGCGCCAAGGGTGTCGATCAGGTTTTTGCCGACTTTGGCGGGTTCACCGCTGTAGCCGGCGATCAGCCCGGTGCTGGAGATGATCTCCAGGTGCCCGGCGCCGTCGAACAGCTCTTTCTGCACCGCGTCGGTCGCGGCTTGCAGGGTGTTGAGGGCGAGGTCGACACCCACCACGCCGATCACTTTGCCGTCGACCAGCAGCGGCAGGGAAATGGTGGTCATCAACACCGGCTTGCCGGCTACGGTGTCTTCATACGGGTCCAGCAGGCAGGTGTTTTTTGTGTCTCGTGGGCAGGTGTACCAGATGTTGTAGGGCGTGCCGCTGAGGTTGAGGCTGGTCTTGGTCAGGTCATCCTCGACCATCACGGTGTTCAGGCCTTCACCGCCAGCGCGGCTCCAGTAGCTGGAAAAGCGGCCTTTTTCGTTGGACACACGGGCGGCATCATTGACGAATTCACTGTCTTTGCCATCGAGGGCGTTGGGCTCGAATGACAGCCAGATGCCGAGCACCTTGGTGTTGCGGTCGAAGGCGGTTTTCAGGCTGTGGTTGAGTTCTTCACGCAAGGCCCCGGCATCCAGCGAGCGCTTGCCGGCCAGAGTGCGCAGGTCCTTGATCTGGTCGGCCAGGGCCGTCACCACCAACAGGCTTTCACCGAAGGTTTTTTGCAGTTGTACTGCTTGTTCGGCGGCCTTGGCCTGCAGCAGGTTCTGCACACTGTCGGTGAGCATTCGCGAGCTTGAATCGCTGATGAGTTCGTCGTTCTGGTTGGTCTGGTACAGGTTCATGCCGACCACCAGGGCGATCACCCCCAGCAGGCACAGACCGGACAACAGCACGATTTTCAAGCGAATGGAGAGGGTGTCGAACATAGAAGTACCCGCGAATGGACTTATTAGTATGCAAGCTCACGCGAGTCCATTCGGCGCTATGCCCGGAACATCGGCTTGGGCCGGCAGTTCATGAGCGGGAGCCGATGAGCGGTAGTCGGGGTGTCAGGTGGGTTGCGGGAGACGTTCCGGTCGCGACCAGATCCACAGGTTGCCCATGCTCATTCCGGCGATGGCCAGGTAGATCGGCCAGCCGTGGTCGAGCATCACCAGCATCAGGCCGGCGCACAGCAGCATGCTCACGGTGGCGCTGACTTTGGCCCGGCGGGCGATGATCTTGCCATTGCGCCAATTGAACAGGATCGGCCCGAACAGCCGGTGGTTTTCCAGCCAGGCACTCAGGCGCGGCGAGCTTTTGGTGGCGGCCCAGGCGGCCAGCAGGATGAACTCGGTGGTGGGCAAGCCCGGTACCACAATCGCAATCAAGCCGATGCCCAGGCTGACGTAGGCCAGCAGGCCGAACAGGACACGGGCGATTTTGGATGAGGATTGGGTTTTGCCGGTCATTTTAGTGGGGCTTGCAGGGTGGAGTGGGTTGCAGATTATAGGGACTGAAACCCGATCATATGTGGGAGCTGGCTTGCCTGCGATGCAGGCAACTCGGTGCATCAGGTACACCCAGTTGATGCTATCGCAGGCAAGCCAGCTCCCACATTGATTGGGTTTCTACAGAAGAATCAGGCCAGCTCAGGGGCGCTAGCGTACGCCTGTTCCAGCAACACGGTGAAGCGCACGAACGCATCAATCGCGCCTTTCTCCACTTCGGCTTCTTCTTCAGCGGTGAATTCCAGTGCGTCGAGGGTGCGGGTGAAGCGCTTCCAGCCTTCAGCGCGACCACCTGCCGGCTCGCCCAGGTGACGGGCACCGAAGGTTTCGCTCAGGCCCAGACCCACGGCGCGCTTGATCAGGAACGCGGCGCCCAGCTTGGAACCTTCGGACACGAACAGCCACCCCAGGGCTTCGGCCTTGCTCGGGTTTTTCACGGCGCCGGCCACCGGTGCCGGTACTTCGGTGTCCAGGTCGCCCAGGTCCAGCTTGGCCGCTTCGGCACGGCAGCGTTCGGCGAGGTCAGGGACGATCTTGATCAACTCGGCATCGTTGTACAGCGCCACCAGCTCCGACTGGAACAGGTATTGCGCGACCACGAAGCGGGCGAAGTTGGCCTGGGTTTCAAACGGTGCATGGGCCTTCACCAACGCATCGAGCTTGGTGTGCGGTTCGTTGGTGATCTGGTTCAGGCGCTGGGAGCGCAGGGCTGCACGTTCTGCGGTAGGGGAGGCGGTCATCGGGGAGTCCTTGAGAAGAGAAAGCGTCTGGTTGCCAGGCTGTTATGAACTAGACGAACCAGAAGACGCGTCACAGTAAAAAATCCTCACCCCGGCGTAGATTAAATCGCGCCGGGATGAGGCTCCATGGATCAGATGTCCCAGATCAGGTTGATCGCAAAGTTGCGGCCAGGCTGGGTCAGGCGGTCGAGGTTGGCCGGGCCGGTCACACCGGCTTCGCCGACGCTGTCGTAGCTGCGCACGTCATCCCAGTTCCAGTATTTCTTGTCCGTCAGGTTGTACAGGCCGCCGTTGATGGTCACGTCGTTGGTGACCTTGTAGAAGCCGGTCAGGTCGACGATGCCGAAACCCGGGGTCTTGAACGGGCCGTTGGCGCTGTTGCCGTCAGGGGCGAAGAAGGTGGTGCTGTCGACGCGGTCCTGTTTCTTGACCAGGGTCCAGCTGACCAGGGCACCGTAGTTCTGCTGGTCATAGCCCAGGCCGAACACGCCCTTGAGCGGGTTGACGCTGTTCAACGGTTCGCCGTTGTCGTCATTGCGCCCGTAGGTGTAGGCAATCGAGCCTTGGGTATACAGGCCCTGCGGTGCGCCGAATGCGTCGAGGCTCAAGCGGCCCTTGGCCTCCACGCCCTTGATGGTGGCGTGCTTGATGTTGTTGGCTTCGAACTGCTGGACGGTGCCACCGGCAACCGAGGCATCTTCGTCGATGAAATCACGGTACTTGTTGTAGTACACCGCCACATCAAACGAGCCCGAGTCGAAGTTGCCGCGAATCCCGGTTTCGACGCCCCGGCTGCTTTCCGGCTTGAGGTCCGGGTTGGGCTCGACGGTGTAGCCCTGCTGCAGGTTTTCAAAGCGGCCATACAAGGCCTTGGCCGACGGGGTGCGATAGCCTTCGGCGTATTGGCCGAACCAGGTGTATTGCTCGGTCAGGGCATAAGTGATGCCGAATTTTGGCGTTACACGGTGCCAGTTCTTTTCCGAATCGCTGTGGTCGTAGATGCGTGTCGGGTCAACGGTATTGAGGAATTCCTGGGTCAGCTTGGGTTTGAGCTGGATGTAGTCGTACCGTACGCTGGGCAGGAAGGTCCACTTGTCCCAGGCAATCTGGTCCTGGGCAAACAGCGCGTAGGAGTTGATGGTCGGATCCGGGAAGTCGCTGGCTTTTTTCACGCTGTCGGCGGCCGACGGGCTTGGTGCACCGATGGCGGTGCAGCCTGCGCCGACCGCCAGGCAGGTCGCGGCGCCTTCACGGGAACCAGTGACTTTCTGCTGTTTGAGGGTGGTGCCGTAGGTCACGACATGGTCGGTTTCGCCGATGCTGAAAGCCTTGTCCAACTGCGCGTCGAATACCCACTGCTTCTCTTCGTACAGGGTCTCGCGGGTGCGCAATACCTTGCGCGATGGCTGGTAGATTTCTGCGGTGGTCTGGTCGGTCTTGGCGATCTGGTAGTTGAGGCTGGTCTTGATGTGATCGGCAATCGGCGAGTCGAGGGCGAACCTGTTTTCGATGCCGAAGCGTTCGCGGGTGATGGTGTCGTTGCCCGTGCGGCCGCGGTAGAAGTTGAAGCCCTGGCCACCGACAAACGGGCCACCCACTGCGTTTTTCAGGTTGGTGTCGCGATCGTCCTTGAACTTCTCGTAGGTCAGGCCCAGGCGGTTGTCTTCGCCGTAGTTCCAACCCAGTTTGGCCAGCACGTTGGTGGTGCGCGCATCTTCCGGGTTGGCGCCGGTGCGGGCCAGGCCAGTGGCGTTATTGCCGTCGTAGGATTCCATCTCGTGACCGTTGCGCTGGCTCAGGTGCAGCAAGCCGTCGAAGTCCTGCACGCGACCGGCGACGGTGCCGGAGGTCAGCCAGCTCTCATCGGCGGAGCTGTAGCCGGTCTTCAGGCGCGCGCCGTAGTCCTGGCCGGGCTTGATGATGTCGTTGGGGTCGAGGGTGAAATAGCTCACCGCGCCGCCGATGGCGCTGCTGCCGTACAAGGCCGAGGCCGGGCCGCGCAGGATTTCCACGCGCTTGACGATTTCCGGGTCGACGTAGTTGCGGCGGGTCTTGGCATAGGGGCCGTTGAAGAAGTTGTCCGGCACCTCGACGCCGTCCACCTGGGTGAGGATGCGGTCGCCGTCGATCCCGCGAATGTTGTAGCCGGCATTGCCGGAGCGGGTGCCGGCACCGCCCACCGAAACACCTGGCTCATAACGCACCAGTTCGCGGATGGTGTTGACGTTCTGGCGGTCCAGTTCTTCGCGGTCGTGCACGGTCACGGTGCTGGGCACGCTGTCCACGGCCTGTTCCTGGCGGGTGGCACTGATGGTCATCTGTTGCAAGGTGATGGCGCCGACGGCGACGCGTTTTTCCAGCACGATGTTGTTGTTGCCCAGTTTGCGATAACCCAGGTTGGTCCCCACCAACAGCCGGTCCAGGGCTTTATCCGCCGGCAATGAGCCGCGCACGCCAGGGGACGACACACCCTGGCCCAGTTCTGCCGGCAGGCCGACTTGCCAGCCGGTCACCGCGGTGAAGGCGTTCAGCGCCGAGACCAGGGATTGCTGCTCGATGCTGAAGCTGTAATTGCCCTGGCTGCGGCTGGCAGGCTCGGCGGCGGTGGCGGCCATGACGGGCGCACCGGCCAACAGGATTGCAGCCGTCAGCAGCGACAAGCCGTGGCGGCGAACGGGCGAAGAGGACCGGCGGTTGAAACGAGACGACATCGAGAGCGCTCCGGAAGGTACGAATCTTATAGTTGCGCACTGAATCAAATAGGAATCAGTTGCATTGGCTATAACGAGACGTATCGTCGCTGGCTATCGAGTAAAAATAATTCTCATTTAGTTCAGGATCACCAGCGCCGGGTATTCCGAGAGCTTGGCCGAGGTGATGTGGGCCAGGGAGCGCACCACGTCGAGCGGCTGGTCGAGCCGGTAATTGCCGGTGACGGCCACGCTGGCCAGCCTGTCGTTGTTGTTGACGATCCAGCCGGGGTAGTAGCGACGCAATTCGGCCAGCACTTCGCTCATCGGGCAGTTTTCGAAGATCAGCCGGCCGTCGACCCAGGCCAGGTCCTTGGTGGTGTCGAGCTTGGCCGGTTGGCCGAAGCCCTTGGGCCCGATGCGGATACTTTCACCGGCGCTCAGGCGCACCCGCGCGTCGTCAAACGTGTTGCTCAGGTCGACATCACCGCGCTGTACCTGAACCTGGGCTTCACCGTTCAAGTAGCGCACCGCGAAAGAGGTGTCCCTCACGCTGGCGCGCACCGGGCCGGCGTCGATTTCCAGGGGCGGGCCACGGCTGGGCAGTACTTCGAAAAACGCCTCGCCCTGATACAGGCGGGCGATGCGCTGGTGGTCCTTGATGCTGCTGGAGAAGGCTGAATTGGTGTTGAGCAACACTTTCGAACCATCGTCCAGCTGCAGGCGCTGGCGCTCGCCCACTACGGTCAGATGGTCGGCCTGCAGGCGCATAGGCAGGTTGCTGAAGCTGAACAGGCCCAGCAGCAACACAGCGGCAGTGGCCAGGGGCTTCCAGTGCGGTTTGATACGGCGCCAGGCGCTGGGTTTGCGTGGCGCATTCAGGGCGACGGCAGCGCTGTGAACGGGCGCTCCGCTCCAGGCAGTCTGGGCCTTGATGAAGGCTTCGGCGTTTAACGGGTCGTTGGCGAGCCAGGCTTCAAATTCCGCTTGCTGCCCAGGTTGCGGGCACTGCAAGGCGATCAGCCAGTCGAGGGCTTGGTCCATGGCCGCGTCTTGCAACACCTCATGAGCCAGCTCATGGGGGTGCCGTTGATTCGGTTCCGTCACGGTGTTCCTCGGGTCTTCGCCACGTTTTAATCAATAGTCCTACAGACTGTGCCGACAAAGCTTAAGGGCGATCCAGTCTTTCGGCCACACCTATGCAGATGGCCATGATCAGTTTCAGTTCCTTCTGCACGGTGCTCAGGGACACGTCGAGCTTGTCGGCGATCTCCTGATAGCTGCAACCGTGCAGGCGGCTGAGGATGAATATCTGCTGCTGGCGGGCGCTCAACTGGCCGAGGCTGACACTCAGGTGCTCGAGCAATTGCTCGGCCTGTGTCGCGTCTTCGGGGGTGCTGACGGGGGAGGCGACGCTTTGCAGGACGTCCAGCGGGACATCTTCCTGCAGGGTGCGGGCCTGAATCCTGCGGGCGCGCAGGTGGTCCAGCGCCAGGTTGCGCGCCGTCTGGTAGACAAAGGGTTCAAGGTGGTCGATCGGCCGTTCGCTCAGGGCCCGGGTAACGCGCAGGTAGGTTTCCTGCAACAGGTCCTCGGCGGTGCTGTGGTTATTCACCATCCGCTGCAAGGTGCGCAGCAAAATCACCCGCTGGGTGAGGAAGACTTGGTTGAAACGAGATTGGCTCACAGTGATACCAGACCGATTTGCAGCGAATGATAATGCTTATCATCAACGCAAATGGCAAGTGGCTATTTTGGAGCATGAAGCAAGGCCGTGTGGGAGCCGGGCTTGCCCGCGATGCGTTCCGCGCTGTCTGTCAGGTGGACCGCGGTGATGCCATCGCAGGCAAACCAGCTCCTGCAGGAGAGGTCAGTACCGCTGGTTTATTCGGCGTTGCACAGCGCCAGGCAGTTATCCAGCATCCGGTTCGAGAAGCCCCACTCATTATCGTACCAGGCCAGCACTTTCAGCAGTTTGCCGCTCACTTTGGTGTGATTGGCGTCGAAGATCGACGAAAGCGGGTTATGGTTGAAGTCGCTGGAAACCAGCGGCAGGGTGTTATAGCCGAGGATTTTCGAGTGCTGGCTGGCTTCTTTCAGCAGCGCGTTGACCTGCTCGGCACTGGCTTCTTTTTTCAGTTGCACGGTGAGGTCCACCAGCGACACGTTGATCACCGGTACACGCACGGCCATGCCGGTCAGCTTGCCTGCCAGTTCCGGCAGCACCAGGCCCACGGCTTCGGCAGCGCCGGTCTTGCTCGGGATCATGTTCTGGGTGGCCGAGCGCGCGCGGTACGGGTCGGTGTGGTAGACGTCGGTCAGGTTCTGGTCGTTGGTGTAGGCGTGGATGGTGGTCATCAGGCCGCTTTCGATGCCCAGCTCGCGGTGCAGCACCTGGGCCACTGGCGCCAGGCAGTTGGTGGTGCAGGAAGCGTTGGAGATGATCTGGTGGGATTGACGCAAAATGTCATGGTTTACCCCATACACCACGGTGGCATCGGCGCCCTTGGCCGGGGCCGAGATGATTACCTTGCGCGCGCCGGCGGTAATATGGGCGGCGGCCTTGTCACGGTCGGTGAACAGACCGGTGCATTCGAACACCACGTCCACCTTGTGCGCAGCCCACGGCAGGTCGGCCGGGTTGCGAATGGCACTCACGGCAATCCGGTCACCATTCACGGTCAGGCTTTCCTGATCATGAGCGACCTCTGCATCGAAAGTACCGTGGACGGTGTCGTATTTAAGCAGGTGGGCATTGATCGAGCTGTCGCCGAGATCGTTGATGGCGACGATCTGCAAATCCTGACGGTAGCCTTGGGTATAAAGTGCGCGCAGGACATTACGGCCAATACGGCCAAAACCATTGATAGCGATACGTAGAGTCATTGGAAGGTGCCTGTCGTCGATTTGTTGTAAGAATTACAAGATTATTCGCATAAAAATAGAAAACAAGCCTTTTTAGTGGCAATATTTTGTTCAATCTACAACGAGTGACCTGAATCAACTGGTCCGATTGGTCAAGCAACACCCTGCCAACCTCTTCGCGGCGGGCTTTTGACCAGCATAGACACTCAGGTCGCCACATCCGTTAGCCTGGAGTTCTATACATGCATCCCCGCGTACTTGAGGTCACCGAACGGCTTATCGCCCGCAGCCGTGCAACCCGTGAGGCATACCTTGCGCTCATTCGCGGCGCTGCCAGCGACGGCCCGATGCGCGGCAAGCTGCAATGCGCCAACTTTGCCCACGGCGTGGCCGGGTGCGGCACCGAAGACAAAAACAGCCTGCGCATGATGAACGCCGCCAACGTGGCAATTGTTTCGTCATATAACGACATGCTGTCGGCCCACCAGCCATACGAACATTTCCCCGAGCAAATCAAAAAGGCCCTGCGTGAAGTCGGCTCTGTTGGCCAGTTCGCCGGCGGTACCCCCGCCATGTGCGACGGCGTGACCCAGGGCGAGCCAGGCATGGAGCTCAGCCTGCTGAGCCGCGAAGTGATTGCCATGTCCACGGCGGTAGCGCTGTCCCACAACATGTTCGACGCCGCGCTGATGCTGGGTATCTGCGACAAGATCGTCCCCGGCCTGATGATGGGCGCCCTGCGCTACGGCCACCTGCCGATGATCTTCGTACCGGGCGGCCCGATGCCGTCGGGTATCTCCAACAAACAGAAAGCCGACGTGCGCCAGCGCTACGCCGAAGGCAAGGCCACCCGCGAAGAGCTGCTGGAATCGGAGATGAAGTCCTACCACAGCCCGGGCACCTGCACCTTCTACGGCACCGCCAACACCAACCAGTTGCTGATGGAAGTCATGGGCCTGCACCTGCCGGGCGCCTCGTTCGTCAACCCGTACACGCCGCTGCGTGACGCCCTGACCCGCGAAGCTGCGCACCAGGTCACGCGCCTGACCAAGGCCAACGGCAGCTTCACGCCGATCGGCGAGATCGTCGACGAGAAATCCATCGTCAACTCCATCATCGCCCTCAACGCCACGGGTGGGTCCACCAACCACACCCTGCACATGCCGGCCATCGCCATGTCGGCGGGCATCATCCTCACTTGGGATGACATGGCCGACCTCTCCGAAGTGGTGCCGACCCTGTCCCACGTGTATCCAAACGGCAAGGCCGACATCAACCACTTCCAGGCGGCGGGAGGCATGTCGTTCCTGATCCGCGAACTGCTGGAAGCCGGCCTGCTGCACAACGACGTCAATACCGTGGCCGGTCATGGCCTGAGCCGCTACACCCAGGAACCGTTCCTGGTGGACGGCGAGCTGGTATGGCGTGAAGGCCCGATCGAAAGCCTCGACGAAACCATCCTGCGTCCCGTGGCCCGTGCGTTTTCTCCGGAAGGCGGCCTGCGGGTAATGGAAGGCAACCTCGGCCGGGGTGTGATGAAGGTCTCCGCCGTGGCCCTCGAACATCAAATCGTCGAAGCCCCGGCCGTGGTGTTCCAGGACCAGCAAGACCTGGCCGACGCGTTCAAGGCCGGTGAGTTGGAAAAAGACTTCGTTGCAGTGATGCGTTTCCAGGGCCCGCGCTCCAACGGCATGCCGGAATTGCACAAGATGACCCCGTTCCTCGGCGTGTTGCAGGATCGTGGCTTCAAAGTGGCGTTGGTAACAGACGGGCGCATGTCCGGCGCGTCGGGTAAGATTCCCGCCGCGATTCACGTCAACCCCGAAGCCCAGAGCGGCGGGCCACTGGCACGTGTGCGCGATGGCGATATCATTCGCGTGGATGGCGTCAAAGGCACCTTGGAGCTTAAGGTGGACGCCGAAGAATTCGCCGCGCGCGCGCCTGCCACGGGCCTTCTGGGCAATAACGTGGGGGCCGGTCGCGAGTTGTTTGCGTTCATGCGTTTGGCTGCAAGCTCCGCAGAGCAGGGCGCCAGCGCCTTTACCTCTGCCTTGGAGACACTTAAGTGAAGCTAGCGCTGGTCGGTGATATCGGTGGTACCAACGCCCGTTTTGCGTTGTGGCGGGATCAGGAGCTGCATTCGATCCGCGTCCATGCGACGGCGGATCATGCCAGCCCGGAAGAGGCGATCCAGGTCTATCTGAAGGAAGAAGGCCTGGCCATCGGCTCGATTGGCGCGGTGTGCCTGTCGGTCGCGGGGCCGGTGAGTGGAGATGAATTTAAATTCACCAACAATCACTGGCGCCTGAGCAAGACTGCGTTCTGCAAGACCTTGCAGGTGGACGAGCTGCTGCTGGTGAATGATTTCTCGGCCATGGCCCTGGGCATGACCCGCCTGAAGCCCGACGAATTCCGCGTGGTGTGCGAAGGCACGCCGGAGCCGTTGCGCCCTGCGGTGGTGATCGGCCCGGGCACCGGCCTGGGTGTCGGCACCTTGCTCGACCTCGGCAATGGCCGTTGGGCGGCATTGCCGGGGGAGGGCGGCCATGTCGACCTGCCCGTGAGCAGCCCGCGTGAAGCCCAGCTGTGGCAGCACATCTACAATGAGATCGGCCATGTCAGCGCTGAAACTGCCTTGAGCGGTGGCGGTTTGCCCAGGTTGTACCGGGCGATCTGCGCGGTGGACGGTCACGAGGCGGTTCTGGAAACCCCCGAGGCCATCACTGCCGCTGGCCTGGCGGGCGACCCGATTGCCCTGGAAGTGCTGGACCAGTTCAGTATCTGGCTGGGCCGGGTCGCCGGTAACAACGTGCTGACCACCGGCGGTCGTGGTGGCGTGTACATCGTGGGTGGGGTGATCCCGCGCTTTGCCGATTTCTTTATCAAGAGTGGTTTTGCCAGGAGTTTTGGCGACAAGGGCTGCATGAGCGACTACTTCAAAGGCATTCCGGTGTGGCTGGTGACGGCACCGTATTCAGGGTTGACAGGTGCTGGTGTGGCGCTTGAGCAGGCATTTGCGTAGGCAGTGATGGCCTCTTCGCGAGCAAGCCCGCTCCCACATTCAATCCCATTCCAACTGGATGAATGAGGTCGAATGTGGGAGCGGGCTTGCTCGCGAAGGCGGCCTCAAGGGCAACAAATGACTTAAGCTTGGCCATAACAACAAGGAGGACCCCGTGAGCGTAATCAGTAAATCCATTCTCCTGGTCGACGACGACCAGGAAATCCGCGAGTTGCTGCAAACCTACCTCAGCCGCGCCGGTTTCCAGGTGCGTGGCGTGCCGGATGGCGCGGGGTTCCGCCAGGCGATGAACGAAGCGCCGTGCGACCTGGTGATCCTTGATGTGATGCTGCCGGACGAAGACGGTTTCAGCCTCTGCCGCTGGATCCGCCAGCACCCGCGCCAGGCCCAGGTGCCGATCATCATGCTCACCGCCAGTTCCGACGAAGCCGACCGCGTCATCGGCCTGGAGCTGGGTGCCGACGATTACATCGGCAAACCCTTCAGCCCCCGTGAGTTGCAGGCCCGTATCAAGGCCTTGTTGCGGCGCTGCCAGTTTGGCCAGGAGCGCAGCGGCGGCGAGGTGCTGGTGTTTGGCGAGTGGCGCCTGGACATGGTCAGCCACCGGCTGTTCCACGTCGACGGCGAGGAAGTGATTCTTTCCGGCGCCGATTTTGCCCTGCTCAAACTGTTCCTCGACCACCCCCAGCAAATCCTCGACCGCGACACCATCGGCAACGCCACCCGTGGCCGCGACCTGATGCCGCTGGACCGGATTGTCGACATGGCCGTCAGCCGTCTGCGCCAACGCCTGCGCGACACCGAAAAACCACCCCGGCTGATCCGCACCGTGCGCGGCAGTGGCTATCAATTGGCAGCCAGCGTGGTTGCCGGCAATGCTCACTGAGCGCCTGCGTGAACTGCGCCGGCGCATCCCGGTACCGCGTTCGCTGCTGGGGCGGATGTTACTGCTGACCCTGTTGGCGGTGCTGTTTGCCCAGGCGTTGTCCAGCGTGATCTGGGTCTCGCAATTGCGCGCTACCCAGCTTGAAGGCCTGGTAACCGCCGCCCGCAGCCTGGCGCATTCGATGACCGCCAGCGTCAGTTATTTCCGCTCGTTGCCGGTGGCCTTCCGGCCGTTGGTACTGGACCAGTTGCGCAGCATGGGCGGTACCCGGTTTGTGGTGACGCTCAACGACAAGCCCCTGGACATGGCGGTATTGCCGGAAACCCCGCGCAAGCATGCAGTGCTCGGTGCTGTCGAAGAAGTGTTGCGCCAGACCCTGGGCAGCGACGTGCATGTTTCGGTGGAGTTCGTCAGCGCCGAAGACCTGCGCATCTTCAATGCCGGTTTGAAACTCGATGAATTGCCGCGCTCCTGGGCGCATTACGCGCTGACCCTGGAACCGGTGAATCCGCCGGTGTTGGTCACCCAGATCCAGCTGGCCCAGGGCGAATGGCTCTACATCGCCTCCTTGCTGCCCGAACCCTACACCAGCCTCGAAGAACAAGGCCTGCCCTACCAGCAGGTGTGGTTTATCGTGCTCACCAGCGGCTTCCTGCTGCTGTTTATCGGCCTGTTGGTGCACTGGCAAAGCCGCCCACTCAAGCGCCTGGCGAGGGCGGCGCGGGACATGTCCCTGGGCGCCGACGTGGAGCCGGTGGCCGAAGGCGGCGGCAGCGAAGTGGTGGAAGTAGGCCGCGCGTTCAATGCCATGCGCGAACGCATCAGCCGTTACCTGACCGAACGCAGCCAGCTGTTCAGCGCCATTTCCCACGACCTGCGCACACCCATCACACGCCTGCGGTTGCGGGTGGAATTGCTTGAAGACGAGAACCTGCAAACCAAGTTCGGCCGCGACCTGGATGAACTGGAGTTGCTGGTCAAAGGCGCGCTGCAGTGTGTGAAAGACACCGATATCCACGAAAACATCGAACCGGTGGACCTCAACCACGTACTCGACTGCCTTGTGGAGCCGTACCTGGCGCCCAACGGCAATGGCCGCGTGACCCAACATGGTCGGGCACTTACGACGTACCCGGGCAAGCCGCTGGCGCTCAAGCGCTGCATCGGCAACCTGATCGACAACGCGTTGAAGTACGGGCAGAACGCCCATTTGCATATCGAAGACGATGGCGCGGAGTTCATCCTCCACGTCGACGACGAAGGCCCGGGCGTGCCGGAACAGCGCCTGGAGCAGGTCTTCGAGCCGCACTTCCGCCTGGCCGGGCAGCAACAGGGTTACGGCCTGGGCCTGGGCATCGCCCGCAACATTGCCCACAGCCATGGCGGTGAAGTGAGTTTGCAGAATCTGCGGGAGGGCGGTTTGCGGGTGACCTTGCAACTGCCTCGTGGCCTGGATTGAACGCCACCAATACCGCAGCTGATTGAGTACTTGTGGCGAGGGAGCTTGCTCCCGTTGGGGCGCGAAGCGGCCCCAAAAGATGGGACTGCTGCGCAGTCCAACGGGAGCAAGCTCCCTCGCCACATTATTAGTATCCGGCGTTATAACCGTGGTTAGACGCTCTGGCGCAACCTGGCCAGATCCCGCAACGGCGGCGCACCAAACAGCCGGCTGTATTCGCGGCTGAACTGCGAGGCGCTCTCATAGCCCACCCGATACCCCGCCGCCGAGGCTTCCAGGCCCTCGGCGATCATCAACCGCCGAGCCTCCTGCAAACGCAGTTGCTTCTGGTACTGCAGCGGGCTCATGGCGGTCATCGCCTTGAAGCGGTGGTGCAAGGTCGAGACGCTGAGGTTCACTTCCTTGGCCAGGTCATCAATGCGCAGGGGCTGTTCGTAGTTGCCGTTCAACCAGGTGATCGCCTGGCTCACCCGATGGCTCTGACTGTTGGCGACGGCAATTTCATACAGCCGATAACCCTGTGGACCACGCAACAGGCGATAGAGAATTTCCCGATTGATCAGCGGCGCGAGCATTGCGATGTCTTTCGGTGTGTCGAGCAATCGGGTCAGGCGCAGCACGGCGTCCAGTAGCTGGCTGTCCAGGCGGTCGACATACATCCCTCGGGAGGTCGGGCGCGGGGGCACGCCCATCGGCCCGGCTTCGGCAATCAGTGCGGTGATCTGTGCCGGGTCGATATTCACCCGAATCGACAGGTTGGGGTCTTCCGGCGTGGCATCAAGGATGCGCCCGGCCACCGGCATCGCTACCGAAAACACCAGGTAATTGAGCGGGTCATAGGCGAAGACTTCATCCGCCAGGCGCACTTCCTTGCTGCCCTGGGCGAGGATGCACAGCGCGGGCTCAACCAGCACCGGCGTGAATTCACGCGGTGAGTTATGGCGGTTGAGATACAGCGACGTGATCGCCGTGCCGTAGGAACCATCCTCCCAGGTATGCCGGCGAACGATGCCGGCGAGTTCTGCGCGCTGCTTTTCCATATCGGCGTCGAGGGGGGTGGAGCGAAGTTCGGGCGACGACATGGGACATCCTCTGGTGCTTTGACGATGGGCACAGCTTAAAGGCGGCTTTGCAAAAAGCGGTACTTCGATTCTGCACAATCCTTGCCTGATCCTGCGAAAAATCGTGAATCAGGCAAGCCGGGGCCTGTCATACCCCTGAAATACGGCAGTCATGCCGGGAATAAACTTCGCAGGCCGATTGCTATATCTACGCATCTCGCAGGATTGTGCAATAAGCCAGCAGGAATTGACTAACCGCATCCACCCCCGCGCCCGTATCTTTGATCCTGTGGCAACACGCCCTCACAGTGCTTGCCGAGCATCACTTCTCAACGGGAGAGTCGAACATGTCCACCCCCATTCCCGCGAGCCATATGGCCTTTATCCGTGCCCGTACCGGGTACAGCACCGAACTGGGTGCACGCTTGAGCAGTTTGATCGAACCGGGCCGCCAGGCTCAGGGTTGCCTGCAATTCTCGTTGCAGCACTCGCTGGCCGACCCGGATGTGTGGTTGGTGTCGGGCTTCTGGAGCAGCGAGCAGGCGATGAGTGCCTACTTCAGCTCGCCAGCGCTGATGGTCTTCACCGAGTTGTTGAATGACATGGTGGTTCGCAGCATGGACTTCCAGACCTTCACCGACGCCTCGGCGGCCAATGCCTATGGCGAGTACCTGCAACTGGCGGGCTAGTGCTTTAGAATGGCCGCCTTTCCCATTGGCCAGGACCTGCAACATGGCACGTAAAGAGTTTGCCCACCACGAAGCCGTTTCCGCCTTGGTGCGTGAAGAAGAGGGTGGCTATAGCGCCGCCATCGCCGTCAAGGCGCTGGATGGCATGGGCGCACCGCGCTTTCACAAGATCCTCGATGGACAGACGTTCAAGACTGCCTCCGACGCCGACGATGCCGCAGCTCTGCAACTGGAGCGCTTGGTCGATGTAGATGAAGACGGTCAGCTCTCTTGGGCAACTTCCGCCAACTGAAAACACCGCTGATCCAAATCTGGGAGCGGGCTTGTGTGGGAGCGGGCTTGCTCGCGAATGCGGTGGATCAGTTGGCATATGCATGGACTGACACGCCTCCTTCGCGAGCAAGCCCGCTCCCACATTTTTATCCCGTTCCAATCAGCGTTTCGCGGCGCCTGGGCGGTACATTTTGAACAGCGCTTCCGGCCCCAACTGAAAATAATCCGCCGGGCCACCTCCACGCAGGATCGGCTGGGCGGCAGCCGTGTCGTACACCCCGTCTTTCAGCAGCCATTTGGCGATATGCACCGCGACCACCTCGCCGAGCACCAACCAGCTTGGCACCAGCTCCTTGTCGGCGCGCTGCAGCTGAATGATCTGCGTCACCTTGCACTCGAACGACACCGGGCTTTCGCCCACGCGAGGCACGGCGATCACCTTTGAAGCCACCGGCGTCAGGCCCGACAATTCAAACTCGTTGACCTCGGGTGATACCGGCGCGCAACTCTGGTTCATCTGCTCGGCCAGCGGGCGGGTGGCCAGGTTCCACACGAACTCACCGGTCTGTTCGATGTTGTTCAGGCTGTCTTTGCGCCCGACACTGGAAAACCCAATGATCGGCGGAATGTAGTTGAACGCGTTAAAGAAACTGTAGGGCGCCAGGTTCAGGCGGCCCTGGCTGTCGTGTGACGAAATCCAGCCAATCGGGCGCGGGCCGACGATCGCATTGAACGGGTCATGGGGCAGGCCGTGGCCGTTGGCGGGTTCGTAGAAATGAATATCGTCGGACATGGGCCGGGGTTCCTGCTGGTGGTTCGGGGAAGGGCATCATAGTGCACTCAGGTGGCGTGTTCGCCAATGAAAAAGGGGCTGTGTCATACACTGACACAGCCCCTTTTTTATCCTGGCAGAACCCTTAGTCCGTAGTAATCCGCGAATGCTTGCGGGTGTCCTTCATGGTCACATACACCAAAAGCGACACCGCAATACACGCGGTGACGTACCAGTAGTAACCGGTTTCCATGCCGATGCTCTTGAACCACAGCGCGATGTATTCAGCGGTGCCGCCGAAGATCGACACGGTCAGCGCATAGGGCAAGCCAACGCCCAGGGCGCGGATTTCGGTGGGGAACAATTCGGCCTTCACCACGGCGTTGATCGAGGTGTAGCCGCTGACGATGATCAGCGCCGCCATGATCAGGAAGAACGCGCCCCACCAGGTCTGGATGGTGTGCAGGGTGGTGAGGATCGGCACGGTGAACAGGGTGCCGAGGACGCCGAAGGCGATCAGGATCGGCCGGCGGCCAACCTTGTCCGACAGCCCGCCGATGATGGGTTGCAGGCACATGAACAGGAACAGCGTGGCTGCCGAAATCGTGGTGGAGTCGGAGATGCTCATGCCGACGGTGTTCACCAGGTATTTCTGCATGTAGGTGGTGTAGGTGTAGAACGCCAGGGTGCCGCCCATGGTCAGGCCAACCACGGTCATCAGTTCCTTGGGGTGGCGCATCAAGGTGCGCATCGCGCTTTCCTTGGCCTTTTCTTTCTTGGTGAACGACTCGGTTTCTTCCATGCCACGACGCAGGTATAGCGCCACTACCGCGCACAGGGCGCCGATGGCGAACGGGATACGCCAGCCCCAGTCGTACAGCTGTTCGGTGGTCAGCAATTGTTGCAGCACGATCAATACCGCTAGGGCGATGAGCTGGCCGGAGATCAGGGTCACGTACTGGAAGCTGGAGTAGAAGCCCCGACGTTCCTTGGTCGCCATTTCGCTGAGGTAAGTGGCGGAGGTGCCGTATTCACCGCCGACCGACAGCCCCTGCAGTAAGCGGGCGAATACCAGCAGGATCGGCGCACCGATACCAATGACTTCATAACCCGGGCTCAGGGCAATCAGCAAAGAGCCGAAGCACATCAGGTACACCGAGGCCATCAAGGCCTTTTTACGCCCGACTTTGTCGGCGTACAGGCCCATCAGCCAGCCACCGATCGGACGCATCAGGAACCCCACGGCGAAGATCGCGGCGGTGTTCAAGAGCTGGGCGGTGGTGTCGCCTTTCGGGAAAAAGGTCTTGGCGAAATACAGGGAGAAAGCCGCGTAGACGTACCAGTCGTACCACTCGACCATGTTGCCGACCGATCCGCTGAAGATCGACTTGATACGGCTGGAGGTGGTGCGTCCTTTTGCCGGCGCAGTCGCCGACCCCAGAGGCAGGGAGTTGGAGTTATCCATTTAAGGATCCTTCATCGAATTGTTTTTATGGAGCGCGCGGTAGCGCAGCCTGGCTGGGCTATAGCAGGAGCTGTGCCAAGCCGATGAAGGCCCGGTCTAGAGAGGTTGCTGAGTTTTTTTGAGCGGAAAATTGCTGATGAATCAAGGGGGATGAGCGGAAATCCGCCGACGAAGATCGCTCCCACGCTCTGCGTGGGCGCGCATCCTGTGACGCTCCGCGTCACGATTTTAAGGGCGGACGCGGAGCGTCCAGAGCTGCATTCCCACGCGGAGCGTGGGAACGATCGGGTTAGAGGAACGTATCCCGCGCCAGGCCATGGCGCTGCATTTTTTCATTGAAGGTGCGCCGGGGCAGCTGCAGCTCGGCCAGCACCGCCTTGATATCGCCTTTGTGCCGGGTCAGCGCGGCTTTCAGGCAATGGGCTTCAAATGCTTCCTGCTGCGCCGCCAACGACTGCCCGGCTTCGATGCCTTCCGGCTCCGGTTCACCCAGCCCCAGCACCTGGCGTTCAGCGGCATTGGCCAGCTCCCGCACATTCCCCGGCCAGTCATGGCTGAGCAGGCGCCCCAGCGCGGGTCCGCTCAGCGGCGCGAAGTTGCGGCCCAGGCGCTCGGCGGCGCTTTGTGCAAAGTGCTCGAATAGCAGGGGAATGTCTTCCCGGCGTTCACGCAGCGGCGGCAGGCGCAGTTGTGCGACGGTCAGGCGATAGGCCAAGTCCTCGCGAAAACGCCCGGCGCGAGCTTCGTCCAGCAGGTCGGGTTTGGTGGCGGCGATGATCCGCAAGTCCACCTTGATGCTTTGATTGGAACCGAGCCGTTCGAGTTTTTGCTCCTGCAACACCCGCAGCAATTTCACCTGCTGGGCCAGCGGCATGCTTTCGATCTCATCGAGAAACAGCGTGCCGCCATTGGCGTATTCCAGCTTGCCGATGCGCTTGCCCTGGGCGCCGGTGAACGCACCACTTTCATGGCCGAACAGCTCGGCTTCAAACAGCTGCTCGGGAATCGCCGCGCAGTTCAGCGCCACAAACGGCTTCTTCGCCCGGGGGCCGAAATCATGTAGGCAACGGGCGACCAGCTCCTTGCCGCTGCCGGTTTCGCCGCGAATCAACACATTGACCGGCAAGCCGGCCAGGTCCAGGACTTGCCGGCGCAGGTTCTGCAAACCCCGGGACACCCCCAGCAGGCTCGATTCCAGTTGGGCCCGGTGATCGGCCTGCTGATGCAAGCGGCGGTTTTCCAGCACCAGCCCGCGCTTGTCCAGCGCCCGGCGCAGGCTGCTGAGCAGGGCCTCGGGGCTGAAGGGTTTTTCGAGGAAGTCGTAGGCGCCATCACGCATGGCCTCGACGGCCATCGGCACATCGCCGTGACCGGTGAGCAAAATCAGCGGCAGGTCGGCATCGCGCCGCTGCACTTCGGCCAGCAACTCCAGGCCACTGAGGCCGGGCATGCGCACGTCACTCAGGATCACCCCGGGAAAGTCCCGGGGCAATTGCGCCAGGCATTCCTCGGCGCGGCTGAACAACTGCACCTCAAAGCCGGACAGGCTCAGCCATTGCTCGACGGCCGTGCGAATGCTGGCTTCGTCGTCGACCACAATCACCGCATTCAACATAGGTCTGGCGTCTCCAGCGCGATGGGCAAGGTCAGGGTAAAGATCGCCCCGTCACCTTGATTGCCGGCGCTCAGGCGCCCGCCAAGTTCGTGGACGATAGCGTACGACACGGCGAGCCCCAAGCCGAGCCCGTCGCCTACCGGCTTGGTGGTGAAGAACGGGTCGAACACGCTGTTGAGGTTTTCCTCGGCGATCCCGCCGCCGCTGTCGCTGACGGTCAGGTGCCATAGCTGCTGATCGGCGTGCAGACGGATCTCCAGGCGCTTGCGTGGCTTGTCGGCCATGGCGTCGAGGGCGTTGCGCAGCAGGTTGATCAGCACCTGTTCGAGGCGGATCGCGTCGCCGCGTACCCAGGCGGGGCGGGTCAGGTCCAGTACGGTGCCGATGGCTTCGTCCCGCAGGCGCGCATCGAGCAAGTGCAGGGACTGGTCCACCACCGTCGCCAGGTCGAGGCGTTCGCGCAGGCCGCTGGGGCTCTTGCGGGCGAAGGTCTTGAGGTGGCCGGTGAGCGCGGCCATGCGCGTGAGCATGTCGTCCAGCGGGGTCAGGGCCTGGTAGGCGTCGTCCACCCGGCCATGGTCCAGCAGCAGCCGCAGAGTCGCCAACTGCATGCGCTGGGCGGTCAATGGCTGGTTGATTTCGTGAGCGAGGGCAGCAGACATCTGCCCCAGCGCTGCCAGTTTGGCGGATTGCACCAGGCCATCCTGGGCAGTACGCAGGGCGCGGGTGCGTTCTTCCACCAGTTGTTCAAGTTCTTCGCGGCTGCGCTGGCGCAGGCGGGCGAGGCGCCAGCGCTGGGTCAGGAACAGCACCAGGAACACCAGCGCCAGCCATGAACCGGCGGCGGCGAGGCCGGCGTTGCGTTGGTCTTCAAAGGCCACCTGTGGTTTGCGCAACAGGTGCAAGGTCCAGCCTTCGGCCTTCAGCGGCAGGGACTCCCAAATGTAATTGGCCTTGCCATCGGGGCCGTCGACGCGCATCAGGTGGCTGTTTTCGTCAAACCGCTGCAAGGCTTCGGTGTCCAGCGGCAGCAATTGTTTCTTGTCGTATTGGCGGGTGGCCTTGAGTTCGGCGTGGTCGCTGTCCGACAACGGACGCAGCGCGCGGTAGCGCCATCCCGGCTGATTGGCGATAAACACAATGCCCCGGGCATCGCTGACCAGCAGCAAGTCATTGCCCTGGGCCCACTCGCGCTCCAGTTCCGGGAACTCCAGCTTGACCACCATGGCACCGAGGAACTGCTCGTTCTCGCCGACCACCGCGCTGGAGAGGAAATACCCCGGAATCCCGGTGGTCACCCCCACTGCATAAAAACGCCCGGTGCCCTGGCTCAAGGTCTGACTGAAGTACGGGCGAAACGCGTAGTTGTGCCCCACATAACTGCTGGGCAGGTTCCAGTTGCTGGCGGCCACGGCCAGGCCGTTGCGGTCCATCAGTTCCAGGGTGGAAGACTGGGCGGCACCGTTGATGCGCTCCAGCTTGCGGTTGAGCAAATCCTGGGTGGTGGTGTCCAGCGGGCCCTTCAAGGCGCTGATCATTTCCGAGTCCAGGGCCAGCACGGCGGGCAGGGCGCGGTAGCGTTCGATCAGGGTGTGCAGGGAGTTGCCATAAAGCATGAGCTGCTGATTGGCGCGGGCGGCGTCATCCACCAGGGCCAGGCGTTCGGCGTGGCGGGTAGCCAGGGCGGCAGCCAGTACCGCGCCGGCGATGATCAGCAAGGAGTAGAGGGTCAAACGCAGCGGGCGGGGAATCGCAATCATACGAAGATGAACAGTGCAATTAGGGGCGAGCACCATAGCATGAGGCGCATGGCTGTTGTGGCGAGGGAGCTTGCTCCCGCTGGGGCGCGTAGCGGCCCCAAAAAAATGGGAGCGCTGCGCACTGGAGCGGGAGCAAGCTCCCTCGCCACAGTGAGAGGTGCATGAAACAAAAAAAGGCGACCGTAGTGGTCGCCTTTTATCCTTGCAGGGGAAATGCTTACTGCACTTCAACCGCCAGGCTTTCACTGATCTTTTTCTGCCAGATGGCAGGACCGGTGATGTGTACCGACTCACCCTTGCTATCAACGGCAACGGTGACCGGCATGTCTTTCACGTCGAACTCGTAGATCGCTTCCATGCCCAGCTCGGCGAACGCCACGACGCGGGATTTCTTGATGGCCTGGGCCACCAGGTAAGCCGCGCCGCCCACTGCCATCAGGTAAACCGCCTTGTGGTCCTTGATCGCTTCGATAGCGGTCGGGCCGCGCTCGGATTTGCCGATCATGCCCAACAGGCCGGTTTGCTCGAGGATCTGGCGGGTGAACTTGTCCATCCGCGTGGCGGTGGTCGGACCGGCAGGCCCCACCACTTCTTCGCGCACCGGATCAACCGGGCCGACGTAGTAGATGAAGCGACCCTTGAGGTCCACCGGCAGGGTTTCGCCCTTGTTCAGCATCTCGACCATGCGCTTGTGCGCGGCGTCGCGACCGGTGAGCATCTTGCCGTTGAGCAGCACGGTTTCGCCCGGCTTCCAGCTCTGCACGTCTTCCGGGGTCAGGGTATCGAGGTTGACGCGACGGGCCGACGGGCCGGCTTCCCAGACGATTTCCGGGTAGGCGTCCAGCGGTGGCGCTTCGAGCGATGCAGGGCCCGAACCGTCGAGCACGAAGTGCGCGTGACGGGTGGCGGCGCAGTTGGGGATCATGCACACCGGCAGCGAGGCCGCGTGGGTCGGGTAGTCCATGATTTTCACGTCGAGCACGGTGGTCAGGCCACCCAGGCCCTGGGCGCCGATGCCCAGTTGGTTGACCTTCTCGAACAGCTCCAGGCGCATCTCTTCGATACGGTTGGACGGGCCGCGCTTCTTCAGCTCGTGGATGTCGATGGATTCCATCAACACTTCCTTGGCCATTACCGCGGCTTTCTCGGCGGTGCCGCCGATGCCGATGCCAAGCATGCCCGGTGGGCACCAGCCGGCGCCCATGGTCGGAACGGTCTTGAGCACCCAGTCGACGATCGAGTCGGACGGGTTGAGCATGGCCATTTTCGACTTGTTCTCGGAACCACCGCCCTTGGCGGCCACGTCCACTTCCACGGTGTTACCCGGGACGATGGAGTAGTGGATCACGGCAGGGGTGTTGTCCTTGGTGTTTTTACGCGCACCGGCCGGGTCGGCGAGGATCGAAGCCCGCAGGACGTTTTCCGGCAGGTTGTAGGCCTGGCGCACGCCTTGGTTGATCATGTCGTCCAGGCTCATGGTGGCGCCATCCCAGCGCACGTCCATGCCTACACGTACAAATACGGTGACAATCCCGGTGTCCTGGCAGATCGGGCGGTGGCCGGTGGCACACATGCGCGAGTTGATCAGGATCTGAGCCATGGAGTCACGGGCCGCTGGCGATTCTTCGCGCAGGTAGGCCTCGTGCATCGCCTGGATGAAGTCAACGGGATGGTAGTAGGAAATGAATTGCAGGGCGTCGGCAACGCTCTGAATCAGGTCGTCTTGCTTGATCACGGTCATGAGTCGCGCTCCTCTATAAGGGAACATTCAATAAAGGTGGCGTCAGTGTTGCATCGGTCGGCTGAAGCCACCTTTCCAAGGCACGCCAAAGTGGTGCAGGCGCGACGCTAAAAAGGCGCGGCAGTATAACCCGCCACGGTGGCCGATACACCCGACTATGGTCAAACTCTACCGGGCGTGATTCCCTGTAGACGCCTTTTTGATCCGAGACCCTTGATGCCTGAACTTCACGTCGGTGAACGCCACTGGTCGGTAGCCGCCGGCAGCAACCTGCTGGATGCCCTGAACCAGGCGGGCGTGGCCGTGCCTTATAGTTGCCGCGCCGGCAGCTGCCATGCCTGCCTGGTGCGTTGCCAGGGTGATATCCAGGACAACCAGCCGGATGCCCTGAGCCCGGCGCAGCGCCAGGATGGCTGGCGCCTGGCGTGCCAGTGCCAGGTCGCAGGTGACTTGCAGGTCGAAGCCTTCGACCCGCTGCGTGACGGGTTGCCGGCGACGGTGTTGAGCGTCGATTGGTTGAACCCGAGTGTACTGCGCCTGCGGCTGCAACCCGAACGCGGCTTGCGCTACCGGGCGGGGCAGCATCTGGTGTTGTGGGCCGGCAGCGTTGCGCGGCCTTATTCATTGGCCAGCCTGCCCCAGGAAGATCCGTTTCTCGAATTTCACATCGATTGCCGCCTGCCCGGCGAATTCAGCGACGCCGCCCGCCAATTCAAGGCCGGTGACAGCCTGCGCCTGGGCGAATTGCGGGGCGGCGCCTTGCAGTACGACCCCGACTGGCAATCGCGGCCGCTCTGGCTGCTGGCCTCGGGCACCGGACTCGGCCCGCTATGGGGCGTGTTGCGCGAGGCCTTGCGCCAGGATCACCAGGGCGCCATCCGGGTCATTCACCTGGCCCATGACGCGGGCGGTCATTACCTCGCCGGGCCATTGGCCCAGCTGGCTGGTGCGCATCCGAACGTGACCGTTGAGCTATGGACAGCGGCTGAGGTGACGCAGGCGTTGGCGCAACTGCGGCTTGTTTCCCGGCAAACTCTGGCTTTACTCTGCGGGCACCCGGCCAGTGTCGAGGCATTTTCCAAGCGCCTGTTCCTGGCCGGACTGCCGCGCAATCAACTGCTGGCCGATGTGTTCCTGCCCCGTGGTTGAGCGCTGAATTTCCCAGCCGCGAGATTTGTCATGACCGATGCCATCCTGCAGCAACGCGAACGCGGGTTGCTGATTTTGCAGCTCAATCGCCCGGACAAGAAAAATGCCCTGACCCGCGCCATGTACAGCCAATTGGCCGAAGCACTGGAGCAGGCGGATGCCGATGCCAGCGTGAATGCCGTGCTGATCCAGGGCAGCAGCGAGTGCTTCACCGCCGGTAACGATATTGGCGACTTCCTCGAACAACCGCCGGCGGATCTCGACAGCCCGGTCTTCAATTTCATGCGCAGCTTGCTCAACTGCCGCAAGCCGGTGATTGCGGCAGTGGCGGGCGTGGCGGTGGGAATTGGCACGACGCTGCTGCTGCATTGTGACCTGGTGTATGTCAGCCGGGATGCACGGTTGCGCATGCCGTTCGTCAACCTGGGGCTGTGTCCGGAGTTTGGGTCCAGCTTGATCCTCCCGCGCTTGCTGGGGCATGCCAAGGCGGCGGAGTTGTTGCTGCTGGGTGAAGGGTTTACCGGCGAACAGGCTGCCGCCTGGGGCATTGCCACCGAGGCATTGGGCAGCGGTGAATCGGCCCTGGCCAAGGCACGGGAAATTGCTGGACGGTTTGAGACCCTGGCGCCGGGCGCGGTGCAAGTCAGCAAGCATCTGATGAAAAGCGTTGATCGCGAGCAGTTGCGCAAGGTGATCGAGGAGGAGGGGGCGTTGTTTACCCAGAGGTTGAAGTCGCCGGAGGCGATTGCGGCGTTGTCGGGGTTTATCACTCGGAGATGAATGAGCGTTGACTGGTCGGCCGTCTTCGCGAGCAAGCCCGCTCCCACATTCGACCGTGTTTCTTCAGGATGTACGCGATCAAATGTGGGAGCGGGCTTGCTCGCGAATAGGCCAGTAAAGCCAACACACAAGCCAATTTGCAATGCAAAAAGCCCCGCCATTCACATGGCGGGGCTTTTGTTTTTCAGCGAGCGGTCAATCAGACCATTGGGTCGCCAACGTGCAGGATCTTCATGCCGTTGGTGCCGCCGATGGTGTGGTAGCTGTCGCCCTTGGTCAGGATGACCCAGTCGCCTTTCTCCACGACGCCGCGCTTGAGCAACTCGTCGATCGCGGCCTGGCTGACTTGCTCAGGCGGCAGCGATGCCGGGTCGAACGGTACGGTGTAGACGCCGCGGAACATGGCCGCACGGGCCTGGGTTTCGCGGTGCGGGGAGAACGCGTAGATCGGGATCGAGGAACGGATGCGCGACATGATCAACGGCGTGTAGCCACTTTCGGTCAGGGCGATGATCGCTTTCACACCCGGGAAGTGGTTGGCGGTGTACATGGCCGCCAGGGCGATGCTCTGGTCGCAGCTTTCGAAGACCTTGCCGATACGGTGGCTGGAGGTCTTGCTGGTCGGGTGCTTTTCAGCGCCGACGCAGATGCGTGCCATGGCCTGCACGGCTTCCAGCGGGTACGGGCCAGCCGCACTTTCAGCCGAAAGCATCACGGCGTCGGTGTAGTCGAGCACGGCGTTGGCCACGTCGGACACTTCGGCACGGGTTGGCATCGGGTTCTGGATCATCGACTCCATCATCTGGGTCGCAACGATCACCGCCTTGTTGTGGCGACGTGCGTGCAGGATGATTTTCTTCTGGATACCGATCAGCTCGGCGTCACCGATTTCCACACCCAGGTCGCCACGGGCAACCATCACGGCGTCGGAAGCCTTGATCAGGCCGTCGAGGGTTTCGTCATCGGCTACGGCTTCGGCGCGTTCGATCTTCGCCACCAGCCAGGCAGTGCCGCCGGCTTCGTCGCGCAGTTTACGGGCGTATTCCATGTCGGCGGCGTCGCGCGGGAAGGATACCGCGAGGTAGTCCACTTCCATTTCGGCGGCGAGCTTGATGTCGGCCTTGTCTTTTTCAGTCAGGGCCGGGGCAGTCAGGCCACCGCCGCGACGGTTGATGCCTTTGTGGTCCGACAGCGGGCCGCCGATGATCACGGTGCAATTCAGTTCGGTCGGGGTGGCGGTGTCGACGCGCATTACCACACGGCCGTCGTCCAGCAGCAGTTCGTCGCCCACGCCGCAGTCTTTCACCAGGTCCGGGTAGTCGATACCCACGACTTGCTGGTTGCCTTCGGTCAGGGGATGGCTGGTGGAGAAAGTGAACTGGTCACCGATCTTCAGCTCGATCCGCTTGTTGGCAAATTTGGCGATACGGATTTTCGGGCCTTGCAGGTCACCCAGCAACGCCACGAAGCGGCCATGCTTGGCGGCCAGGTCACGCACCAGCTTGGCGCGAGCCTTGTGCTCGTCCGGGGTGCCGTGGGAGAAGTTCAGACGGGCAACGTCCAGGCCAGCCAGAATCAGCTGTTCGAGGACTTCCGGCGAGTTACTGGCCGGGCCAAGGGTGGCGACGATTTTGGTACGACGGACGGACATGCACGGACTCCTGAGTTCAAGCGCTGGGGAAGGCTACTATGCTCTTTGGTTGTAGTCATTGTTCGTTTGCACTACTTATCGATGATTCGCTTGTTTTCACTCTGCATGAACAGATGAACAACCTTGAAGATTTTCGATGAAGGGTCGATACACTGCACAAGACAGGAGAACCCCCATGCGAATCGTGATCATTGCTGCCCTGGCCGTCAGTGTTGTCGGCTGCACCCGTTGGTCGATGGACCATCATTTGAACAATGCGTACCGCGCCTACGGTGTGGGCGATTGCCAGCGGGTCACCCTTGAGTTGTCCCAGGTCGACCGTGAAAGCCGTTCCCGGCGCTACGTGCAACCGGAAGTCTCTATGTTGCGCGGGCAGTGCCTGGAGCGCGAGAAGCTGTTTGTCGATGCGGCGCAAACCTATCAGTTCATCATCAGCCAGTACCCGGCGAGCGAGTACGCATTCCGTGCCCGTGCCCGTTTGGATACCCTGCAGCAACTGGGGCATTACCCCGGCGCGAGCGTTGCCCAGCCGCGGCCGGCGTCGTTGTGATGATATTTGTCATGCCATAGCTGGCTCGTTGCCAGTCTTGGGCTAATCTTTGAATGTCAGTTTGTATAAGTTTCTATTCAAACGGATGGCGTTCCCGGATTTGGCAGCTGTAAAAGTGGCAACCCGTTTGCGGTTGTCGCACCGATATCCGGGGAGAGCGGGCCTTCAGGCTCGTTTCGAATCACTGGAGCGGCCACATATATGGCCATTGGATGGCGACCTCATCATGTTTACTCACCGACGGATCGAGCGGCATCAGTTACCTTGCTTCCTTCAAGTGTTCAACCGCCTGACGGACAAGCCAATCGGCTATCTGGGCAATGTTTCCGAGCAGGGCCTGATGTTGATCAGCCAGTTACCCATGATGGTCAATGTGGAGTTCGAGCTGCGCTTGAAGATCCCCGGGCCTGAGGGTGAGGTGCAGGCGGTAGACCTCACGGCCACCTGTCTGTGGTGTCATGAGGATATAAACCCCCAGCATTACGATTCCGGGTTCAGCATATCCCAGGCCCCTGCCGAATATGGGGAGGTGATCAGCGCGCTGCTGGATTACTTCAGCTTTGATCCGTTGCAGGCCTCTGCCTAGGTGCTGCATCCGGCGTTCATAGCGCGCCGGCTTTTTTCCAGCCCAGGTAGCGGGTCACCAGGGCGGCACCCAGGTCCGAAGGCAGTGTGTCCAGTACCGACAGCCCGTGGGCGTTCAAGCGGTCGTGGAGTTCGTCCCGGGTATTGAGATAGTTGATCGTGCCGCAATAGGCCAGGGCTTCGGGCAGGGTTTGCACGGGAGCCTGGCGTAACTGGTCAAGGACCTCCTCCCGCAGGCTTGCGACCATTACCCGGTGCTGGCGGCTGATGCGCTTTACGGCGCTGAGTAACTCTTCATCTTCCTCATCCCGCAAATTGGTCACTACGATCACCAGCGAGCGACGTTTCTGCCGGGCCAGCAGTTGGCTGGCGGCCGCCTGGTAATCGGCCGTACGCCGTGACGTGTCCAGGTCATACACCGCATTCAGCAACAGGTTGAGCTGGCCACTGCCCTTGACCGGCGCCAGGTAGCGCGGCTGGTCGCAGGCAAAGGTGCACAGCCCTACGGCATCGCCCTGACGCAAGGCTACATAACTGAGCAGCAGGCAGGCGTTGAGCGCGTGGTCGAAGTGCGACAGTTCGGCGTCCTGGCTGCGCATACGGCGGCCACAATCGAGCATGAACATGATCTGCTGGTCGCGCTCGTCCTGGTACTCCCTGGCAATGGGCGTGCGTTGCCGGGCGGTGGCTTTCCAGTCGATCTGGCGCAGGCTGTCACCTTCGCGAAACTCACGCAGCTGGTGAAACTCCAGGCCCAGCCCACGCCGTTGCCGCTGGCGTACGCCCAGCTGGTTGAGCCAGTTGTCCACCGCCAGCAACTGCGCGCCATACAGGCGTGCGAAGTCCGGGTAGACCCGGGTGGCGTCGCTGACGTCGATCAGGCGCCGGGCCGACCATAGCCCCAGGGCGCTGGGCAGATGCACTTCACAGCGGGTAAAGCTGAAATGCCCGCGCCTTTGGGGCCTTAGCCGATAACCCAGTTCACTGTGCTCGCCGGGCCGCAGTTCGATGGATTGCGGCAGGTCCTCCACCGCCAGGCCGTCAGGCACATGATCGAATACCTGGACCGCCAACGGCTGGGGATAATCGTGCTCCAGGGTTACCCGCACTTCCCCCCAGCGCCCCAGTGCCAGGCTGCCGGGCATCTGCCGTCGCACGCGCGGGGACGGCCGGCGGCGCAGGCGGCTGGCATCCAGCAGGGCCAGCAGCAACAGGGCCAGCAGCAGGCCCCACGTCACTGAGTGCAGGGCGTCTGGTACCTTGACCTGTAGCGCCACCAGTGCGCCGAGCAGGATACTCAGGCCCAGCAGTACACCGAGCCAGGTCAACAGCAGGCGGGTTGGTCTCATGGGCGTCTCATTGGCGTGGCGCCGGGACTTGGTCCAGCAATTGCCGGAGCACCTGGTCGACTTCCAACCCGTCGATATCCAGCTCCGGGGCAATACGCACCCGATGGCGCAACACTGCCAGGGCGCAGCCCTTGATGTCGTCCGGGGTCACGAACTCGCCCCCGCGCAGCAAGGCCCGCGCCCGTGCACCGCGAACCAGGGCGATGGAGGCCCGGGGCCCGGCGCCGATGGTCAGGCCCGGCCAACTGCGCGTAGTGCGGGCCAGGCGCACGGCGTAGTCGAGCACCTGCTCATCCAGCGCCAACTCGCTGGCAATCTGTTGCAACAGCAGCACGTCTTCGGCTTGCAGCACCGTGCGCAGCGGCTGTACGTCGAGCATGTCGGCTCGGGACGAGCGGGTGACTTCGCGCACCATGTCCAGTTCCTGCTGTGCCTCGGGATAGTCCATGCGCACCTTGAGCATGAAACGGTCCAGTTCGGCTTCGGGCAACGGGTAAGTACCTTCCTGCTCGATGGGGTTCTGGGTGGCCAGTACCATGAACGGCTGGCCGATGGGCAGCGCCTCGCCTTCAAGGGTTACCTGGCGTTCCTGCATGGCTTCCAGCAACGCTGCCTGGGTTTTCGCCGGGGCACGGTTGATCTCGTCAGCCAACAGCAGGTTGGTGAACAACGGTCCCTTGCGCAGCTTGAACTGTTCGGTATGCAGGTCGTATACGGCATGGCCGGTCACGTCGCTGGGCATCAGGTCCGGGGTGAACTGGATGCGCGCGAACTCGCCTCCAAAACAGCGTGCCAGCGCGCGTACCAGCAAGGTCTTGCCCAGGCCGGGAACCCCTTCAAGCAACACATGGCCGCCCGCGATCAACGCCGTGAGCACGTCATCGATCACCGGGTCCTGACCGATAACCGCCTTGCGCAGTTCGACGCGCAAGGCCTGGGCCAGTTGGCTGGCGCGCTGAATCGGGTCAGTGGCGGGAAATTCGCTCATAGGGCATTCCTGAGGGTTTGCAGGCAGGCCACCTGGCGGCTGAAATCGGCGCTGGAGAGCCGTTTCGTCGCAGGTGGGCCAAGGGCCTGACTGATAACAAGGGAGGGTTGGCGGGTCAGGCGTTCAAGCACCCGCAATTGTTCGGCTGTATCGAGGTGTTCGAACCCGGGATGACGGCGCCGAGCGGTGCGCTGGATGTCGCGCTGCAAAGCTTGCAGCAAGCTGTCTTGCCCGCTGCGGCGCAACAGGAAGTCGGCACTGGCGTTCAAGTGTTCCTGCAATTGCCGCCGTGCCTTGGGCGCCGGTTGCCGGATCGGACCCTGGCGCAGGCTGGCGTGCCAGAGGCCCAGGGCGATCAGTGCGGCAAGTGCCACCAGTGCCTGGGGGAAGTAGCGCAACAACAGGCTGAACAGGTCCTCGACATCCGTGTTGAACAGCAGTGTGACCTGGGTGCCCTGGCTCAGGTACCAGAGCAGCCACGCGTTATCGTGCAGGCCGATGCCGGGGTTTTTCCACAGGTCGCTGTCGGTGACCACGGTCACACGCCCTTGCCCGAGGTTGACCTGCATCAGGTGCGTCGACCGGGCGCTGTTGGCCGAGAATTGTGCCAGGTGCCTGGGGTCGGTGAGGTTGAAGTCGGTGTCGAAGCTGAAATAGGCCGGCGCTGTTTCGTTGTCCACATAGAGTTTGGTCAGGTCCGGCGTTTTCTTTTTACGCGCGGGTGCCGGAGCGTCGAATTCTTCACTGAAGGATTGGTGTATCTGCACACGATCCAGCAACAGGTCGCCACTTTCACCGGTGTCCTCATCCCACAGCGCTTCGGCTACCAGCAGCAGATGGCCGCCAGCCCGGGTCCACTGCAGCAATTGATCAACCTGGGGCGGGCTCATGTTGCTGCGCTCGCCCAGCAACAGCAGGCTGTTGCCCTTGGGCGAAAGGCTGGCCAGCCGTTCGAGGCTGTTGGCATGTTCCACCACCAGGCCCTGCTGGCGCAGAAAGTGTTCAGCCGCCAGGTAAGGGTTGGCCAGGGCTTCGGGTGAAGGGCCGCGATCGACCACTTCCTGATAAGGAATCGCCTTGTGCCAGGCATAAAAACCGCCTGCTGCCAGCAAGCCCGCGACCAGCAGCCCGACCCACAGCAACGGCCGGTTCATTGCGCCGCTCCCGAGCCGAACAGGGTTCGCCAATGGCTGCATAGCTGTTGTTGCACCAAGGCAGGCGGCAGGCGATGGCCATAGGCAAGGTTTTGCCAGTAACGGGTGAGCTCATCGCTGAATGCCAGCAGCTGCGGTTGTTGCAACTGGCGGATACGCTCCAGGACTTCACCTTCCGTGTCGGCGCTTTTCAGCGGCAGGTTGAAGTCGTGCAGCAAGCGGCTGAGCAACCCACGGTAGAGCAGGCTGAGGGCTTCCCGGGGCTGTGCTGCCCATAGCTGTTCGGCGGCGTCTGCGATGTCTTCGGGCAAGGTGTCAGCCCCCAGTTCAAGGCCGAACAGCTGCGAAGGCACGGGTTTGGCAGCCTTGGGTTTGCGCGGGCTGCGGCGGCTGACAAAGGCATGCAGCCAGTCGCGGTAGCGCCAGATAACCAGTGCCAGGCCACCTGCCAGCAATCCCCAGAGCAGTACTTCAAGGCCCTTGGCGATGTGCTTGAACGAATCACTGTTGAGGTTTTTCAGCAATGCTTCCAGCCAGGCTGGCAGCTTGGCATCACCTGCCGCTTTGTTTTTGTCGGCTGCTTTATCCTCGCCGAAGCGGTAGCGAGTGAGCGTTTCCGGGTTCTTGAACGGTGGCTGCTCCAGCAGCGTCTTGATCGAGTGACTGGCCGATTGTGTAGTCAGCGGCGTTTGGGGAACCGGTTCATCAGCCCATGCCGATGGGATCGGCGGAATCAGCGTCAGCCCGGCCACCAGCAACAGCAGCGACGCCACACCGCTCAGGCGCTGGCGCATTCGGCGGAACACCAGTTCCAGGTCCCAGGCTTCCAGCACCGTGCGGCGGTTCAGGTAAAGGCTGAAGCCACAGGCGACATAGATCGGCTCCCAGAACACCAGGATCAAGGCGTAGAACATGTTGGTCAGGTGCTCCAGCCAACGCCAGTCGTGGCCGGCGGTGAGCACCAGTTGCTGCCAATCCCAGTCGCGTTCGACCTCTTGCGGCAGGAAGAAATAGAACACGGCCATCAACCCGAACCACAGGGCGATTTCCAGGTGCACCCCGATCAGGGTCAGCCAGCGCGCGGCGCCTGCGTTGCGCTGCTGCAACACCCCGAGACGTTGTTGGCGCGCCTGGCCTTGCAGCCCTTCGAGCTGGACCACCGGCATCTCGAAGCTACGGCTAAGGCTGAAGCGCCGCCAGGTCAGGCTGGCCAGCAGTTGGCCCTTGAGCAGCCGCGGCGATTGGCGCAGCGCTTGTTTCAGGCTGGGTGTTTCGCCGAACAGGGCCTTGGACAGGATATACAGTGGCAGGCGGTCGAATGCCGGTTTCAACCACCAGAACAGCAACAGCGCGGTGGTGGGGTGATTCCACAGCAGCACGCTGAACAGGGCGAAGACCGGCAAGGTCACGATGGCCCAACTGCTCATCAACAGCAGCCGATGTTCCCGGGCCAGCAGGATGCCGAGGTCCATGGCCTCCCAGGAGGTACGCGGGCGGATCACGACACTGGCATCACTCAGGCGCATGGCGATTCCGTCCGGCAAACAGCAGGTAGGCCGCCATCAGCAACCACAGGGCGGTGCCGACCAGGTACTTGACCCACGGCGCCACGGCATTGGTGGACGACCAGTACGCCTCGATAAACGCGGCGATCAGCAGGAACACCATCACACCACAAATCATTTGCACACTTTTGCGCGCGGCCAGGCGCAGGGATTCGCCTCTGGTGAGGGGCCCCGGTGCAATCAGCGCCCAGCCCAGTTGCAGGCCAGCCGCGCCAGCCAGGGCAATTGCGCTGAGCTCGAAGGCGCCATGGCCGATGACAAATGACCAGAACGTTTGCCCGTAGCCGATTTGCGTCAGGTGCCCGGCAACGGCGCCAATGATCAGGCCATTGAAGAACAGGAAAAATACGCTGCCCAGGCCGAACAGCAACCCGGCGGCAAAGGTCTGGAAGGCGATGCCGATGTTGTGCATCACGTAGTAGCCGAACATCATCCAGTCTTCGCTGGAAGCGCGTTCGGCTGCCCGGCCCAGGCGGCTGGCATCGGGGTTGTACATGGCCTGCATCTCGGCCACCTGCCGGGGGCTGACGATGCTGTAGATCAAGTCCGGAAACAGGTACACCAGCAAGGCAATGCCGAGCAGGCTGCCAAAGAACAGCAGGCCGGCAGCCAGCACAAATGGCCATTGCGCGCGAACCAGCCTGGGGAAATCGGCCAGCAGGAAGCTCAGCACGTTTGCCCCCATCCGGCTGCGATGACGATACAACTGTTGATGGCCGCGCAAGGCAAGCTGCTGCAACGGGTCCACCAGGTAGCTGCTGTAGCCGCGCTCCTGGGCCAGGGCCAGGTGCTGGCACAACTGCCGGTATTGATGAGGGAAGTCGACGAAGTCGGCGCCTTTGGCTTTGCCTTTCTCCAACTGCGTCAATTGCTCGGCAAAGGCTTGCCATTGTGGCTGATGGCGGCTTTCGAAAAGACTCTGTTTCATGCTGGCCCCAACAACCCGCGGGCCACACCGTTGAGTTCTGCCACGGCGCGGGCAGGGGAGACCTGCAGGGGCGTGGCCAGGATAGCGGCCAGTTCGTTGACCCGTTCGGCCGACAGTTCGCCCTGGCGTTCGGCGAAGCTGAGAATCGCCCGTTGTTCGTTCAGCTCAAGGGCGAACGGCAGGCGCAGCGCCGGGGCCTGGGGCACTTGCGGGCGGGAAAGCGGTTGTTCGCGGTAGATCACCAGGGTCCCGGCCGCCAGGTCGCCCAGGCGCTTGAAGTTGGGGTGTTGCAGGCAACTGATGGCGCCGAGGAAATAGCCGAAGGGCAGCATGTCGACAAAGCGCAGCAGGTTACGGATCAGCGAGGCGGACCAGCCGATGGGCGTGCCATCGTCCTGTACCACCCGCAGGCCCATGACCTGTTTGCCGGGCGAGCAGCCCTGGTTGAGCACTTCGAAAAGCACCATGTACCACCAACTGACGAGGAACAGCAGCAGCGAACCCAGGCCAATGCCCAGGTTGCCGAGAAAGGCCAATGCGATAAACAGGATGCCGAGAATCAGGCCGCGCAAACCCAGGTCGAAGGCAAAGGCCAGTGAGCGTACCAGCAGGCCGGCCGGGCGCAGGGGCAGGTCGATACCCTCCGGGGTCTCGATCTGGTAGCGGGTATCCAGTGGCGCAGGTGGCATCGCGGTCCTTGGCAGTGCGGCGCTGGCGCCTGGGCGGCAGCGGCGGGGTTGGAAAGACCGATGCTAGCAGTGTCGACGGTGGAAGCAACCACTCAACGATTTACTGAATGTTTGTACAGGGAACACAGCGCTGGCCCCCGATGCCTGCAAGCGCCTAGACTTTGCCGGTCTTCAGCACAGGAATAGCCCGTGACCACCATTTTCTGGTACGACTATGAAACCACCGGCATCAATCCGCGTACCGACCGCCCGCTGCAGGTAGCCGGTATTCGCACCGACCTCGAGCTTAACGAGGTCGGGCCGCCGGTCAATCTCTACTGCCACCCCAGCGACGATATCCTGCCGCATCCGGCAGCGTGCGCGATCACTGGCATCACTCCCGGCGTGCTGGCGGAAAAAGGCCTGGCCGAAGCCGACTTCATGACCCGGGTGCACGCCGAGCTGGCCACCCCGGGCACTTGCGGGGCCGGCTACAACACCTTGCGTTTTGACGATGAGATGACGCGCTACAGCTTGTACCGCAATTTCTTCGATCCCTATGCCCGGGAATGGCAAGGCGGCAACAGCCGCTGGGACCTGATCGACGTGGTGCGCACTGCCTACGCCCTGCGCCCTGACGGGATCGTCTGGCCGGAACAGGACGGGCGCGTCACCCTCAAGCTTGAGCGGTTGACGGCCGCCAACGGCATCGACCACGGCCAGGCCCACGACGCCTTGTCCGATGTGCGCGCCACCATAGCCCTGGCCCGGTTGATCCGCGAGAAGCAACCCAAGCTCTATGACTGGCTGTTTCAACTGCGCAGCAAACAACGGGTCATGGACCAGGTGCGGTTGTTGCAGCCGATGGTGCATATTTCCGGTCGTTTTTCTGTCGAGCGTCATTACCTGGGGGTGGTGCTGCCGCTGGCGTGGCACCCGCGCAATCGCAATGCATTGATCGTCTGCGACCTGGGGCTCGATCCGCAAGGGCTGTTGGACGAGGACGCCGATGCCTTGCGCCGGCGCTTATATACCCGCCGCGACGAGCTGGCCGAAGGTGAGTTGCCGGTACCGCTCAAGTTGCTGCACATCAATCGTTGCCCGGTGGTCGCACCGTTGAGCGTGCTTCGGCCGCAAGACCGCGAGCGTTTGCAGCTGGATATGGATGAGTGTGATGCGCGGGCCCTGCGGCTAAGCGACGCACAGGAACTATGGCGCGATAAACTGGCGGCGATTTACGCCGAGGAAGATTTTGCGCCAAGCGCCGATCCCGAGCAGCAGCTATACGATGGTTTTATCGGGGATCGTGATCGACGTTTATGTGAGCAAGTGAGAGTCGCCGAGCCTGCGCAACTAGCGCGCCAGCAATGGCCTTTCGATGATGAACGTTTGCCTGAATTATTATTTCGCTATCGTGCACGCAACTTCCCGGACACCTTGAATAGTGAAGAGCAACAACGCTGGAGAGTTTTCTGTCAGCAACGTTTGTCAGACCCTCAATGGGGCGCGCCAAACACCCTTGAGGGTTTTAAGCAGGCGTGTCTTGAGTTGGCTGTTAGTGCCACACCGTTTCAGCGCCAGGTGCTTGATGAATGGCAGGAGTATGTTGATGCCTTAGCGACTCGAATGAGTCTGTAATCAGCTTCCCGGTAAAATACGGACAATAAAAAAACGCCAGCAAGCTGGCGTTTTTTATTGCGTTGCGTATCACGCAGCGTCCTGGCGAGGCTTAGCCCAGCAGGGTAGCCCAGCCTTCAACCACGTCGCCGCCCCACTTGGCTTTCCACTCTTTCAGAGTCTTGTGGTTGCCACCTTTGGTTTCAATCACTTCGCCGTTGTGCGGGTTTTTGTATTGTTTAACCTTGCGTGCACGCTTGGTGCCGGTAGTTTTTACGGCGCCACGTGGAGCCTTAACTTTCGAATCCGGATCCAGCAGCGCGATGATGTCACGCAGGGATTTGGAGTATTCGCCCATCAGGGTGCGCAATTTGCCTTCGAATTCCAGCTCGGTTTGCAGTTTGTCGTCTTGGGACAGGTTCTTCAAACGGGCTTGCAGCTCTTTGATAGCTTCTTCGGTGGCGCGATATTCGTTGATCAGGGACATGGGGACTACCTTATGCAGGGCGCTGGGTGAAAGGGGATAGTGGCTCAATAATAGTCAGACAGTTTGCCCAAGTAAACATTTAAGGCCGCATTTATGTAATTTACTTTGGTTGTTTGTGGCAAAAGCGTGGAATTGAGTTAATTAGTAAGGGGGATGGCCTAAAGATACTCTGGTTAAGTCTTGGCGTACTGCCGGAGTCCACGCGTTTGCACACATAGTGGGGAAAAACCTTACGCTATTAAGGGGCAGGGTTGACGCAGCCGATCAGAATAAGCGTTGAGGAATACTGCAGTTTTTCTGCGCAATCGCTAGAATGGCGGCCTTTGCGAAGTTCTGGAGTTTCCCCCTAATGCGCACTTTTCGGCTGGTGATTGCTTGCCCGGACCGGGTTGGCATCGTTGCCAAGGTCAGTAACTTTCTGGCTTCCCACAACGGTTGGATCACCGAAGCGAGCCATCACTCGGACAATCTCAGCGGCTGGTTTTTCATGCGTCACGAAATTCGTGCCGATACGCTGCCCTTTGGTCTAGAGGCATTTCGCGAGGCATTTGCGCCGATCGCTGAAGAGTTCTCGATGACCTGGCGCATCACCGACACGGAACAGAAAAAACGCGTGGTCCTGATGGCCAGTCGTGAGTCCCACTGCCTGGCAGACCTGCTGCACCGCTGGCACAGCGATGAACTGGACTGCGAAATCTCCTGCGTGATTTCCAACCATGACGACCTGCGCAGCATGGTCGAGTGGCATGGCATTCCGTACTACCACGTCCCGGTCAACCCGCAGGACAAGGAGCCGGCCTTTGCCGAGGTCTCGCGCCTGGTCAAGCAGCACGATGCGGACGTCGTGGTACTGGCGCGCTACATGCAGATTCTGCCGCCGGAGTTGTGCAGTGAATACGCTGGCAAGGTGATCAATATTCACCACAGTTTCCTGCCATCGTTTGTGGGTGCCAAGCCGTATCACCAGGCATCCCTGCGTGGCGTGAAGCTGATCGGTGCAACGTGCCACTACGTCACCGAAGAGTTGGACGCCGGTCCCATCATCGAGCAGGACGTGGTGCGTGTCAGCCATAGCGACAGCATCGAAGACATGGTCCGTTTTGGCCGTGACGTCGAGAAGATGGTGCTGGCTCGCGGCCTGCGCTATCACCTGGAAGACCGGGTACTGGTGCACGGCAACAAGACTGTCGTGTTCTGATTGAAGTGTTTTGATTGAAGAATGAAGGGCCTGGGCGTTAAATCGCTACAGGCTCTTTTTTTTGAGCGCGGGTGAGGACTGGAGCATGAGCGATCCACTGGACAAGGCGACTTCCAAAGCCCCCGCGACGCTGGGAGAGGGTTGTTTGAGTCGATATGACCCGGATGACCTGAGCAGTGAGGACGGCACCGAGTTTCCAGGCGCCGCCGAGTTGTGGGAACAATTGCAGGACACATCCGAATTGCCTGAAGAAAAGGCGTCAGCGGCTGTGCAAGGCAGCCGCTGACCCGGCGGGATCAAATCCGGAAACTACCCACCAGTTGTTTCAAGCGCGCCGCTTGCTGTTCCAGGTCGGAACAGGCCCGCAAGGTTGATTGCAGGTTTTCCACACCTTCCTGATTGAGGGTGTTGATCTCGGTGATGTCCATGTTGATTGACTCCACCACCGAGGTCTGTTCCTCGGTAGCGGTGGCTACCGACTGGTTCATCCCGTCAATTTCGCCGATACGCTGGGTCACGCTGTTCAGACGCTCGCCCGCCAGGTTGGCGATTTCCACACTGTCCTGGCTGTGCCGCTGGCTTTCGCTCATGGTGCTGACCGAATCCCGGGCGCCGACTTGCAGCTCCTCGATCATCTTCTGCACCTGCTGCGCCGACTCCTGGGTGCGGTGCGCCAGGTTGCGCACTTCATCGGCCACCACCGCAAAGCCGCGCCCGGCTTCCCCGGCCCGTGCGGCTTCAATCGCCGCGTTGAGGGCCAGCAGGTTGGTTTGCTGGGAAATGCTGGTGATCACTTCCAGAATCTGCCCGATGTTCACTGTCTTGCTGTTAAGCGCTTCGATATTGGTGCTGGAGGCGCTGATCATCTGCGACAACTGGTTCATCGCCTTGATATTGCGTTCCACCACCTGCTGACCGTCTTCGGCCAAGTGCCGGGCGTCGCTGGCCTGGTTGGAGGCTTGTGCGGCGTTGCGGGCGATTTCCTGGGCGGCGGCCCCCAGCTCGTTGATCGCGGCCGCGACGCTGTTGGTCCGGTTGGCCTGCTCGTCGGAATTGACCATCGAGGAATTGGAGGCGCTGACCACCCGCAGGGCCACTTCATTGACCTGCTCGGTGGCCGAGGAAACTTCGCGAATCGAGGTGTGAATCCGCTCCACGAAGCGATTGAAAGCGCTGCCAAGCACGCCGAATTCGTCGTGGTTCTGGATGGTCAGGCGGCGGGTCAGGTCGCCTTCACCGTCGGCGATGTCTTCCATGGCGCGGGTCATGACGTGTAGTGGCTGCAGGAGGATGCGAATCAGCATGCCCAGCAGGGCGATGATGATGACCACGGCGATGATCGTGGCGATGATCGCCGAGGTGCGGAATTCGCTGAGCATGGCGAAGGATTTATCTTTATCCACCGACAGGCCGAGGTACCAGTTCACCGAGGGCAGGCCCTTAATCGGGGTAAAGGTGACGATACGTGTCTTGCCGTTTACCTCGACTTCACTGAAGTCGCTGCTGATTCGGGGGGTGTTGTTCGGATACACGTCGGCCAGGGTTTTCATCACCAGGCTCTTGTCCGGGTGTACCAGCACTTTGCCGTCGGCACTGACCAGGAAGGCATAACCCATGCCGCCGAAGTTCAGGGCACCGATGTTGTCTACCAGGGTTTGCAGGCTCAGGTCGCCGCCCACCACGCCGACACTCTGGCCGGCCTTGCTGCTGGGGGTGGCGATGGAGATGATCAACTGGCCGGTGGCCGCGTCAATGTAGGGTTCGGTCAGGGTTGAGCCGTTGCTGCCCTGCGCGCCCTTGTACCAGGGGCGTACCCGTGGGTCGAAGCCGTCGGGCATCTTGGTATCGGGGCGGATGACGAAGCCGCCCTTGCTGTCGCCAAGGTACGTGGCCATGAACGAGGACGTCAGGGCCTTCTGTTCCAGGAGGCTGGCGACGCTGGTTGAATCCGGGTTGATGGCGATGTTCTGTGCGGCGCTTTCTATCAGCACAATGCGCCCGGTAAGCCAGGTCTGGATGTTGCTGGCAGTGACATCGCCCATTTCATGCAGGTAGTTGTTCAGGTCGTCGCGAATCGCATTACGCTGCAAGTAGTCGTTGTAGAGGGTAAACAACGCAAAGGCGGCAATGACGACAAGAGCGGCGGCAAGCAGGATTTTATGGCTGAAACGCAGATTTTTATTCATGGCTTGTGGGGTCCGCTATGGTCTTAATATCCGATGCACGTCCTTCTGGGACGCGCGGAATGGCTGCGTCAAAAAAAGTGTGATATTTCCATCTGCTCCTGCAGGAATTATCCGGCCTGTTTTTCCAAGACTTTTTGGGTCTCTCGCTTTATCTGTATCGACCATTCAGCGCCAAAGATTAACCATGGGTGACAAAATGCCTGACTCCTCGCAACTCATTATTGGTGCAGATCTTCAGGGCCAGCCGATTGCCCAGTCGATGCGCCTGGCCAACCGCCACGGCCTGATCGCAGGCGCCACCGGCACCGGCAAGACCGTGACCTTGCAGCGCCTGGCGGAAGCTTTCAGCGACGCCGGCGTCGCGGTATTTGCCGCCGATATCAAGGGTGACCTGTGTGGCCTGGGCGCTGCGGCCAACCCTCAGGGCAAGGTCGCCGAGCGCATAGCCGGCATGCCTTTCCTTAATTACACGCCCAAGGCGTATCCGGTGACGTTGTGGGATATCCACGGCCAGTCCGGTCATCCGTTGCGCACCACCATGAGTGAAATGGGCCCGCTGTTGCTCGGCAGCCTGTTGGAGCTCACCGACAGCCAGCAATCGGCCCTCTACGCAGCCTTCAAGGTGGCCGATCGTGAAGGCCTGTTGTTGCTGGACCTCAAGGACCTCAAGGCGCTGCTGAACCATTTGCGCTATCACCCGGAGTTGCTCGGGGAAGACGCGGCCTTGATGACCACCGGTTCCAGCCAGGCGCTGTTGCGGCGCCTGGCGGTGCTGGAGCAGCAGGGTGCCGAAGCGTTGTTCGGCGAGCCGGCGCTGCAACTCGAAGACATCCTGCAACCGGCCAGTGACGGCCGCGGGCGTATTCATCTATTGGACGCCAGCCGGCTGGTGCATGAGGCGCCGAAGGTCTACGCGACCTTCCTGCTTTGGCTGTTGGCCGAACTGTTCGAGCAACTGCCGGAACGTGGCGATGCCGACAAGCCGCTGCTGGCGCTGTTTTTCGACGAAGCGCATCTGTTGTTTGCCGACACCCCCAAGGCCCTGCAGGATCGCCTGGAGCAGGTGGTGCGGCTGATTCGCTCGAAAGGCGTCGGTGTGTATTTCGTCACCCAGTCTCCCGGGGACTTGCCGGACACCGTGCTGGCGCAACTCGGCTTGCGCGTCCAGCACGGGCTGCGGGCGTTCACCACCAAGGAGCAGAAGTCCCTGCGGGCGGTGGCCGATGGTTTCCGGCCCAATCCGGCATTTGATGCGCTGGCGGTGCTGACCGAGTTGGGTACAGGTGAGGCATTGGTGGGAACCTTGCAGGAAAAGGGGACGCCTGCAGTAGTCCAACGCGTACTGGTAGCACCGCCGCAATCGCGGATCGGGCCACTGAGCGAAGCTGAGCGGGCAGCACTGATTGCCAGTTCGCCATTGCAGGGGCGTTATGACAAGCCGATTGACCGTGAGTCGGCGTACGAAGTGTTGATGGCGCGCAAGGACTTGGGCCCGCAAGAGGATTCGACGCCCGCCGCTGAAGAGCCAAGCTTTACCGACAAGGCCGGTGCTTTCCTCGGTACTACGGCAGGCAAGGCACTGAAATCGGCGATGCAACAGGCGGCCAATCAGATGGGCCGGCAGTTGGTGCGCGGGTTACTGGGGTCTTTGTTAGGCGGCAGCAAACGTAAATAACGATGGGATCAAATGTGGGAGCGGGCTTGCTCGCGAAAGCGGTGGATCAGTCAATATATCCAGTGACTGACACGCCACCGTCGCGAGCAAACCCGCTCCCACACTGGGTTCTGCGCCGGTCTCAGGTTTTGGGTTTGGCGTGAGCGGCCAGCCGCTCCAGCGCAGCGCGCAAGTTCGGATCGGTAATCCCGTCTGCCGTGGCCTGAATGGTTTCGGCGGCGATTTCCGACAAATCCATCGTATGCCCCACCGCACCTTGCGGCACGGTCGGCGGTTGCACCTTGAACTGGATGCGCGTCAGGCTGGCGAATTCGTCGAAGGCCATCAATTGGCGCTGCAAACGTTTCTGCTGGTAGCGCAGGCGCGTCGCCCAATGGCCGTCGGTGACGATCAGCAGCAGATTGCCTTCGCGCCACGAGGCCACATGGCAGTGTTCGCGAGCGGCGGGCTGCAGTTGGCTTTCTACCAGGCGTTGCAGATGACCAAGGCGTTGCGCATGGCCGAAGATGGCTTTTAAAGGCTTGGCTTCGCGAAGCAACACGGCGGGAGCTCGGGCCGTAAGAGGGCGAAATGCCATGACTAGACACCTTAAGTAACAGAGAGGCCATGGTAGCAGAAAGCGTCTGCGACACCGCCGCCATTGCATTACCGGCAGTTTATCCATTAAATCAACGAGTAACTTATTGCCCGAATGGGTTGAAGTTCAGCAAAAAGCCCTTATTTTAAACAAGCCCTCTGAGAGCGCCGTGCCTGCATCGTGGAATAACGCCACTTTCCTCACCCACGTTTCCGGGTAGAATGCTCGTTCGCATGCGGCCGTGAGGGCTGCTCGGGCGACTCACGGGGCGCCCTCCATCCCTATGTGTGGAAGAACCTGCCGATATGTTTGCGCCTTTGTTAAAGAAACTTTTTGGAAGCAAGAATGAGCGCGAAGTCAAACGCATGCTCAAGACGGTGCAGCTGGTCAATGCCTTCGAAGAGCAGATGGTTGCCCTTTCGGACGAGCAATTGCGCGCCAAGACCGAAGAGTTCAAGGCCCGCATAGCCAAAGGTGAAACCCTCGACAAGCTGCTTCCCGAAGCCTTTGCGGTCGCCCGCGAAGCCGGTAAGCGTGTCATGGGCATGCGCCACTTCGACGTCCAGTTGATCGGCGGCATGACCTTGCATGAAGGCATGATTGCCGAAATGCGTACCGGTGAAGGCAAGACCCTGGTAGCTACCCTGGGCGTTTACCTCAACGCATTGTCCGGCAAGGGCGTGCACGTTGTGACGGTGAACGACTACCTGGCCCGCCGGGATGCCAACTGGATGCGTCCGCTGTACGAATTCCTCGGCCTGACGGTCGGCGTTGTCACGCCGTTCCAGCCGCCGGAAGAGAAGCGCGCCGCCTACGCTGCCGACATCACCTACGGTACCAACAACGAATTCGGTTTCGACTACCTGCGCGACAACATGGCGTTCAGCATGGAAGAAAAATTCCAGCGCGAACTCAATTTTGCCGTGATCGACGAAGTCGACTCCATCCTGATCGACGAAGCCCGTACCCCGCTGATCATTTCCGGCCAGGCCGAGGACAGCTCGCGCCTGTACACCGAGATCAACAAGCTGATCCCGCGCCTTGAGCAACACATCGAGGAAGTGGAAGGCGTGGTGACCAAAGAAGGTCACTTCACCATCGACGAGAAGACCCGCCAGGTCGAGCTCAACGAAGCCGGTCACCAGTTCGTCGAAGACATGCTGACCCAGATCGGCCTGCTGGCCGAAGGCGAAAGCCTGTACTCGGCGCACAACCTGGGCCTGTTGACCCACGTGTATGCCGGGCTGCGCGCTCACAAGCTGTTCCATCGCAACGTTGAATACATCGTGCAGGACGGCCAGGTCGTACTGGTCGACGAACACACCGGTCGTACCATGCCGGGTCGCCGTTTGTCGGAAGGCCTGCACCAGGCGATCGAAGCCAAGGAAGCCCTGAACATCCAGGCTGAAAGCCAGACCCTGGCCTCGACCACCTTCCAGAACTACTTCCGTCTGTACAACAAACTGTCCGGCATGACCGGTACAGCCGACACCGAAGCGTTCGAATTCCACCAGATCTACGGTCTGTCGGTGATGGTTATCCCGCCGAACAAGCCGCTGGCGCGTAAAGACTTCAACGACCTGGTGTTCCTGACCGCCGACGAGAAATACGCTGCAATCGTCGCCGACATCAAGGAATGCATGGCCCAGGGCCGTCCAGTGCTGGTGGGTACTGCCACCATCGAAACTTCCGAGCACATGTCCAGCTTGCTGGCCAAGGAAGGCATCGAGCACAAGGTCCTCAACGCCAAGTTCCACGAAAAAGAAGCCGAGATCATTGCCCAGGCCGGTCGCCCGGGCGCACTGACCATCGCCACCAACATGGCCGGTCGTGGTACCGACATCCTGTTGGGCGGTAACTGGGAAGTGGAAGTTGCGTCCCTGGACAACCCGACCCCTGAGCAGATCGCGCAGATCAAGGCCGACTGGCAGAAGCGTCACCAGCAAGTGCTGGAGTCCGGCGGCTTGCAGGTGATCGCGTCCGAGCGTCACGAATCGCGTCGTATCGACAACCAGTTGCGTGGTCGTGCCGGTCGTCAGGGTGACGCCGGTTCCAGCCGTTTCTACCTGTCCCTGGAAGACAGCCTGATGCGCATCTTCGCCTCGGATCGGGTGAAGAACTTCATGAAAGCCCTGGGCATGCAGTCCGGTGAGGCGATTGAACACCGCATGGTGACCAACGCCATCGAGAAGGCCCAGCGCAAGGTAGAAGGCCGTAACTTCGACATTCGTAAGCAACTGCTCGAGTTCGATGACGTCAACAACGAACAGCGTAAAGTGATTTATCACATGCGTAACAGTTTGTTGGCTGCCACCAACATCGGCGAGACCATTGCCGATTTCCGCCAGGACGTGCTCAACGCCACCGTCAGCGCCCATATCCCGCCACAGTCCCTGCCTGAGCAGTGGGATGTTGCCGGCCTGGAAGCTGCGTTGAAGAGCGACTTCGGTGTCGACTTGCCGGTCCAGCAATGGCTCGACGAAGACGACCACCTGTACGAAGAAACCCTGCGCGAGAAGCTCATGACCGAGCTGCTGGCCGCGTACAACGAGAAAGAAGAGCAGGCGAGTGCCGAAGCACTGCGCACCTTCGAGAAGCAAATCGTACTGCGCGTGCTGGACGATCTGTGGAAAGACCACCTGTCGACCATGGACCACCTGCGTCATGGCATCCACTTGCGTGGCTACGCCCAGAAGAACCCGAAGCAGGAGTACAAGCGCGAGTCGTTCACGCTGTTCTCCGAACTGCTGGATTCGATCAAGCGCGATTCGATTCGTGTGCTGTCCCACGTTCAGGTGCGTCGCGAAGACCCGATCGAGGAAGAAGCCCGCCTGCGTCAGGAAGCCGAGGCACTGGCTGCGCGCATGCAGTTCCAGCACGACGAAGCGCCTGGTCTTGAGGCTCCGGAAGTATTGGGTGAAGAGGTCGATGTGGCCCTGGCCCAGGCCCCGGTGCGCAACGAACAGAAGCTGGGCCGCAACGAACTGTGCTGGTGCGGTTCGGGCAAGAAGTTCAAACACTGCCACGGCGAAATCAACTAAGATTTTCGCCTGACGCTGCAACACCCCCGCGCCGCGACCGGCATCAGCCGTCGCGGCGTTTTGCCATTTCGTCACCGTCGATAGCGACGGGGTACACACCCAATATTTTTAGGAGCGCATTCATGGCTGTTGGTCTTGGTCCTTTGCCCACGTTGCACCCGGTTGCCGGTTTTGAACTCGGTATCGCTTCGGCGGGCATCAAGCGCCCGGGGCGCAAGGATGTGGTGGTGATGCGCTGTGCCGAAGGCTCGACCGTCGCGGGTGTGTTCACCCTGAACGCGTTTTGCGCCGCTCCCGTGATTCTGGCCAGGCAGCGTGTCGAAGGCCCGGTGCGTTACCTGTTGACCAACACCGGCAATGCCAACGCCGGGACCGGCGAGCCTGGCCTGGCCGCCGCTGCCCGCACCTGCGCCAAGCTGGCGGAGCTGACCGGCGTAGACGCCAGCCAGGTGCTGCCGTACTCCACCGGTGTGATCGGTGAGCCGCTGCCGGTAGAGAAAATCGAAGGCGCGCTGCAAGCAGCGCTGGATGACCTGTCGGTGGATAACTGGGCGGCTGCGGCTACCGGGATCATGACCACCGACACCCTGCCAAAAGGCGCCAGCCGTCAGTTTGTGCACGAAGGCGTGACCGTTACCGTCACGGGCATCAGCAAAGGCGCCGGCATGATTCGCCCGAACATGGCGACCATGCTGGGCTATATCGCCACCGACGCCAAAGTCTCCCGTGACGTGCTGCAAAACCTGATGCTCGACGGCGCCAACAAGTCCTTCAACCGCATCACCATCGACGGCGACACCTCGACCAACGATTGCTGCATGTTGATCGCCACCGGCCAGGCTGACCTGCCGGAAATCACCTCGTCCAACGGCGCGTATTTCGCCGCGTTGAAGCAGGCGGTGTTCGAAGTGTGCATGGACGTGGCCCAGGCCATCGTGCGCGACGGCGAAGGCGCCACCAAGTTTGTGACGGTTGAAGTCAACGGCGGCGGTAACCACCAGGAATGCCTGGATGTCGGTTACACCGTGGCTCACTCGCCGCTGATCAAGACCGCACTGTTTGCCTCCGACCCGAACTGGGGCCGTATCCTGGCCGCTGTGGGCCGTGCCGGTGTGCCGAACCTGGACGTGAGCAAGATCGACGTGTTCCTCGGCGAAGTGTGCATCGCCAGCCGTGGCGCCCGGGCCGAGACGTACACCGAAGCCCAGGGTTCTGCGGTGATGCAGCAGGAAGAAATCACCATCCGTATCGAATTGGGTCGCGGTGAGTGCAGCGAAACCATCTGGACCACCGACCTGTCCCACGAGTACGTGAAGATCAACGCGGAATACCGCACCTGATACCAGGCAGGTCTTCAAACCGATTCAGAGGAAATAGTGCGGTGAAACGAGTTCATGTAGCAGCAGCGGTCATCCGGGGTGTCGACGGCAGGATTCTGCTGGCGCGCCGCGCCGATACCCAGCATCAGGGCGGCCTCTGGGAGTTTCCCGGTGGCAAGGTGGAGGCCGATGAGTCGGTCGCTACCGCGCTGTCCCGTGAATTGCAGGAGGAGCTGGGCATCCAGGTCACGGCGGCTCGCCCGTTGATCAAGGTGCAGCATGATTACCCGGACAAACAGGTGTTGCTGGATGTCTGGGAAGTCTCGGCCTTTACCGGCGAGCCTCACGGTGCCGAAGGCCAACCCCTTGAGTGGGTGGCCCAGCGGGACCTGCCGAACTATGAGTTTCCGGCAGCCAATGCGCCGATCGTTGCGGCGGCGCGTTTACCGGCTGACTACTTGATCACTCCGGGCGAGCTGGAGACACCCGTCCTGCTGCGCGGTATTCAAAAAGCCATCGCTGGTGGCATCAAGCTGGTTCAGCTGCGTGCCCCCAACGGTTACGACCCCAAGTACCGTGACCTGGCGGTGGACGCCGTGGGCCTGTGTGCGGGCAAGGCGCAACTGATGCTCAAGGGGCCGTTTGAATGGCTGGGGGATTTTCCCGCGGCCGGCTGGCATATGACCTCGGCGCAACTGCGCAAGTACGCCAGCAAGGGACGTCCTTTGCCGAAGGATCGCTGGTTGGCGGCGTCTTGCCACAATGCTGAGGAATTAGCCTTGGCGGAGTTGATGGACGTGGATTTCGTCACCTTGTCGCCGGTGCAGCCCACCCTGACTCATCCTGATGCCGAGCCGTTGGGCTGGGAGCAGGCGCAGCAGTTGATCAGTGGGTTCAGCAAACCGGTGTTCTTGCTCGGTGGGGTGGGTCCTGCTGAGCGGGAAAAGGCCTGGGAGGCTGGTGCTCAAGGTGTGGCGGGGATTCGGGCGTTCTGGCCTGAGGTTTAGGCATAACCCTGGCGAGTGGCCAGGGGAGCTGTTGTGGCGAGGGAGCTTGCTCCCGCTGGAGTGCGCAGCGCTCCCGCTTTTTTGGGGCCGCTACGCAGCCCAGCGGGAGCAAGCTCCCTCGCCACAGGTTGCAATCGGTCAGTAAGCGTCAGTGCGGCTTTGCCGCCGCCTGCCACAAGATCTCTGCAACGCCCTGGCGCTTGGCAATTACCCTGGCTGCCACAAAGAGCAAGTCCGACAGCCGGTTGATGTACGCCAACCCGACGCCTTCCAGCGGTTCCTCTGCATTCAGGTGCTGACACCGGCGCTCCGCACTGCGAGCCAGGCTTCGGCATACATGGGCCTGGGCAATCAACGCCGAACCACCCGGCAGAATGAAGTTCTCCAGCGGCCCGACCTCTTCATTCCAGCGATCGATCGCCGCCTCAAGGCGGTCGACTTCCGCCGCGTTCAGCGCCTTGTACACCGGCATCGCCAATTCGCCGCCCAGGTCAAACAGACGATGCTGGCAAGGTGTCAGCACCTCGATCACATCCTTCAACGCTGGATGCTGCCCGCTTTGTTCCTCCAATCCCGCCAGCAACAAACCCAACTGGCTGTTCAGCGCATCCACCTCGCCAATCGCCTCCACCCGTGGATGGTCCTTGGGCACGCGGCGGCCGTCGCCCAGGCCGGTTTCGCCCTTGTCGCCGGTACGGGTGTAAATTTTCGACAGGCGAAAGCCCATGGTTAGCGCTCCAGTTGAGTGAGTTCGTTGGGTGGCAATTGGCTGCCCGCCAGGGGCAGGCGCAAGGTGAAGCAGGTACCCTGGCCAAGGGTCGAATGCACTTCCATCTGCCCCTTGTGATTGTTGGTGATGATGAAATACGAAACCGACAACCCAAGCCCGGTGCCCTGGCCGATTTCCTTGGTGGTGAAGAATGGCTCAAACGTGCGTTTGCGCACGTTCTCGCTCATGCCGATGCCGTTGTCTTCCACCTGGATTTCTGCCCACGGCGGGTTGAGCCGGGTGCGCAGGATGATCCGGCCGGGCTCGCTGCCGTCTTCGCGCTGGTGAATCGCCTGGGCGGCGTTTTTCAGCAGGTTGAGCAGTACTTGCTCCAGTTCGTTGGCGGTGCCGGGGACCGGGCCCAGTTGCGGGTCGAACTGGCGGATGATCGCCTGGCCCTTGAAGTCGAAGCCGACGGTGAGGTCGAAGTCGTTGCCGGCAATTTCCACGGCCTGGTCGATCAAGGCCGGCAAGTCGCACGGCGCCATCTGCCGGTTGCTGCGGCGGCTGAAGCTGAGCATGTGGGTGACGATTTTCGCCGCCCGGGCGCCAGCCTGCTGGATGCCGTCGAGCAACTGCGGCACTTCGCGGCTTTGCAGGTAGCGGTTGACCGAGTCCAGGTCGATGCCCGCCTGTTCGGCGTGCTCGAGGTTTTTCGGCAGTTCGTTGGACAACCGGCGGCGAATGTTCTGCACGTTATGCAGGATCGCTCCCAGCGGGTTGTTGATTTCGTGCGCCATGCCGGCGGCCAGGCCACCGACCGAGAGCATTTTCTCTGACTGCACCATCATTTCTTCCAGGGACAGGCGCTGGGTGATGTCGTCGATCCGGATCACCACGCCGCGTCCGGCACCGCCCATCAACGGGTAGAAGGTCAGGGCGTAGTGCTTGGGTTCGTCATCCTTGACCCAGGTAACGCGCTCGATCCGCTCTACGGTGTGTTGCTCTACCGTGGCCTTGATCTGCGGCAGGAACGGCTTGAGCGGCTGGAAGGCGAGGAAGATCGGCTGGTTCAGCGCTTCGTCCAGGCGGGTCCCGGAAAGTGCGCTGGCTTCCTGGTTCCACTGGGTGACGTAGAGTTGTTCGTCGAGGGCGATCAGCGCCGAGGGCATCGAGTCGATGATGCTGTTGAGGTAGTTCTGGAAGCCGGTGAGCTTTTTCTCGATCTTGCTGCGCACCTGCACTTCCAGTTCCAGCTTGCGGTTGGTGTGGCGGGTTTCTTCCGCCAGGCCCTGGGCTTGATCGTAGGCGGCCTGGGAATCGTCTCGCGCGCGCTTGAGTTGCTGCTCACGGGCTTCAATGCGCGAAAGCATGGTGTTGAAAGCTTCGGCGAGGCTGCCGATTTCATCATGATTGCCGCGACCGGCGCGCAGGGCGTAGTTCTCTTCCCGAGTGACCTGGCGCGACAATTCTTCCAATTCATGGATCGGCCGGGTAATCAGGCGCTTGATCTGCCGGGCGATCACGAGCCACAGCAGCACGCTGAAGATCAGGATACCCAGGCTGGCAGTGAAGGTCCCGGTATAGAAAGCCACCGGCAGTTCGCTGCTGGCCACCAACAGCAAGTGCCCGGACGGTTTGCCGGCACGGGGCAGGGTGATCACCTGGTTGCTGCGAAATTCGGTGGTACGCCAGGTTTCAATGTCCCGGAAATTATCTGGCAGGTGCAGGCGATTGGCATGTTGCAGCTGGGCCAGGCGCGTGCCGTCTCCGTCGTATAAGGCCGCGGCCCGCAATGGCGAGTAGCTGGTCAGTTCATCCAGCAGGGTTTGCGCCTTGAGCGGTGAGTCCAGTGACTCGGCGGCGAGCGACGGGTTGGACACCAGCCGACCGATGGCCTGCAAGGCCTGGGGCGCCATGCTTTCCTGGGAGATCCAGTAGGCGGCGCTGATAAAGGTCAGGTTGGCCACCAGCAAGACGGTGGTCAACAAAACCAGCAGGGCCGCCAGCAGTTTCTGCCCAACCGGTAGATTTTCGAGACGCTGGCGCAGTGGCATCAAGGTTTTCGCTGCAAAGGAACAAGCAGGCAGGGTAGCGCGTGCTTCAGTCGCTGGGCAATCCGCGTGCAGACAGTTGCCGTACCAGGCGCGCCTGGAGTTGTTGCAGGTGCGGCAAGTTCAGTTGGTGGCGGGCGGCCGCCTGGCAGGCGTAGCCCAGCAAATAGCTGATTTCGGTGCGTCGGGCACTGGCCACGTCCTGGTACATCGAGGAGTAATTGGCCGCCGTGGCCTGGATTACCCGTTCCACTTCGCTGTGCAAATCCTCTGCGGCAGCGGGTTGGCCGCAGCATTCCAGCAGGTCGGCGAGTTCGGCGCACAGGGTGGCCACTTCGCACTGATGGGCTTGCAGCTCGCCATTGCGACATTGGTAAAGCACGGTCAGCGGGTTGATGGCGCAGTTCAGGGCCAGTTTGCGCCACAGGCGGGTGAGGATGTCGGTGCTCCACTCATGGGGAATGCCGGCGGCTTGCAGGTCATCCAGCCACAGCGGCGGAGTAGGGTGCCGAGCATCTCCCAGCCAGGTGTAGCCATGGCCGGCAAACACTACTCGCCAGTCACTCTCGCGAAACGCGCCTTCGGTGCTGGAGGCGAAGATGCAGCGTGCCTGGGGCAGTTGGGCGGCGACTGCGTCCTGGCTGCCCAGCCCGTTTTGCAACAGGATCAGTTCGGCGTCCGGCACCAGTCGATGTTCCAGCTGTGCGACGGCTTCCTGGGCGTCGTAGGCCTTGCATGCCACCAGCAGGCGATGAATTGGCCCAGGGCTGTCGGAGGTTTCGCCGACGACCGGGTAGGTGTGAGCCACGCCTTGCTCGACCAGGGTCAGGCCATTGGCCGTCTGATAGCTCGCCAACCGCCTGTGATCCCGCAGGATCAGGCGCACGGGCAGCCCGGCGCGGGCCAGGCGGGCGGCCCACAATGTTCCGAGGCTGCCGGCGCCGAGGACGTGCCAGGTGGTCGACATCAGTTTTTACTCCGTAAGGCTGCCCGCAGTGAACGAGGCGAAAGAACCGCTATAATGCCCGGGCATTTTAGCCCGGGCGTGCTCCATCTCTACTGAGCCGCGCCCCTTTTTTATTGGAGAAATTACATGCCGTCGTTCGACGTGGTATCCGAACTGGACAAACATGAAGTCACCAACGCCGTCGAGAACGCCGTCAAGGAGCTGGATCGCCGCTATGACTTGAAGGGCAAGGGCAGCTTCGAGTTCAAGGAAAAGGAGCTGACCGTCAACCTGACCGCGGAAGCCGACTTCCAGCTGGAAGCGATGATTGAGATCCTCAAGCTGTCTCTGGTCAAGCGCAAGATCGATGCACAGTGCCTTGAAATCAAGGATGCCTATGCGTCCGGCAAGCTGATGAAGCAGGAAGCCGTGCTCAAGGAAGGCATCGACAAGGAGCTGGCGAAGAAAATCGTCGCTCACGTCAAGGACGCCAAGCTCAAGGTCCAGGCCGCCATCCAGGGCGAGCAGGTGCGTATCACCGGCAAGAAGCGTGACGATTTGCAGGAGGCCATTGCTGCCCTGCGCGCCAAGACCTTCGACATGCCGCTGCAGTTCAATAACTTCCGCGACTGAGTGGACCCCTCGGGAACCTGTGGACGTTTTTGACGTCCCACGCCCAGAACCTGCAGAAACGATTGAGCCCTTCGGGGCTCATTTGTTATGTGGGGATTGATAAGGCCGCACATCCGGCAAACAGGAGAATGTAGATGGACTTGAACGCTGAAGTGGATCACTTGATCAAGACCTCGGAGTCGTGGTTACCGATGATCATGGAATACGGCAGCCGATTTTTGCTGGCAGTGGTCACCCTGGCCATCGGTTGGTGGCTGATCAACGTCTTGACCCACCGGGTAGGGCGTTTGCTGGCATTGCGTAATGCTGACCTGGCGCTGCAACACTTCATTACCAGCCTTGCGAACATTGCGCTCAAGGTCATGCTGGTGGTCAACGTGGCCTCGATGATCGGCGTCGCAACCACCTCGTTCGTTGCCGCGATCGGCGCCGCCACCCTGGCCATCGGCCTGGCATTGCAAGGCAGCCTGGCGAACTTCGCCGGCGGCGTGCTGATTCTGTTGTTCCGTCCGTTCCGCATTGGTGACTGGATCGAAGCCCAGGGCACTTCCGGTACCGTCGACAGCATCCAGATCTTCCACACCGTGTTGCGCACCGGCGACAACAAGACGGTGATCATCCCGAACGGCAGCCTGTCCAACGGCCTCATCACCAACACCAACCGTCAGCCGACCCGCAAGGTGGTGTTTGACGTGGGTGTCGACTATGAAGCCGACCTGCAGAAAGCACGTGAAGTGCTGCTGGAACTGGCCAAGGATCCACGTGTATTGGCTGATCCTGCGCCGGCAGCGGTAGTTTCGACCTTGGGCGACAGTTCGATCACGGTATCCCTGCGAGTCTGGACCAAGACTTCGGATTACTGGGATGTGATGTTCATGTTCAATGAACTGGCACGTGACCGTTTGAAAGCGGCGGGGATTGATATTCCGTTTCCACAACGGGTTATTCGCGTCATGCAGGAAAGTGCTGGGAAGTAATAGTGTGACTGGATGATTAAACCTGGCCGATGTGTCAGGTTTGTTACGCAGGATTAAACTAGATAGTTAGCTTGCTAGTTATCCGGTTGTTGAGATTAAGTTGCAATAAAAAAGCCGCTCACTTGCGAACAAGTGAGCGGCTTTTTAGTTAGGGCCGAAACCCTAAGTCATCGTTGTAATCAAACTGCCAATTACAAGATGTTCAGCGGGTATTGCGCGATCAGACGCAGTTCGTCGATGGACGCCGAACCGTAGTACACACCATCGCTGGAGCGATAAGTGGCTTGACGCACGCGCAGGCTCAGGTCTTTTGCCGGGCCGCTCTGGATCACGTACTTGGCTTCGATGTCACGTTCCCATTCTTTGCCGTTCGAGGTGTCGGCGGTGTTGGCGCCGGTACCTTTGACGTAGCGAGTCATGAAGCTCAGGCCTGGTACGCCGAAAGTCGCCATGTTCAGGTCGTAGCGAGCCTGGAACGACTTCTCGTCTTCAGCGTTGAAGTCGGAACGAGCGATGGAGTTGGCAAGGAAGATCGTGCCGCCGCCGTCTACGCCGTAGCCGTAGTCACCGTCACCGCTGACCTTCTGGTAGGCCAGGGTAAAGGTGTGAGCCTGGATGGTGTACGCGCCTTGCAAGCTGTAGGCACGGTTGTCCAGTTTGGTGGTGCCGTCTTTCTCAGCCCGTTGCAGGCCAGCGCCATCACTTTTGGTGCTGTAGATGTTGAAGTCGACCGCCAGGGACTGCTCATTGCTGAGCGCATGGGTCCAGTTCAGGTTGGCGTAGGTTTTTTTCCAGTAGTCTTCGGTCTTCGCGTAGTAGAGGCTGGCGCTGACTTCTGGAGTCAGGGCGTAGACACCACCGATGAAGTCGGTTTTTGTCAGGCCCAGGCTGTCGCGGTAGGTCTGGGCTTGTGCCACGCTCGAAGTGAAGTGACCGCCTTCAAGTTTCAGGCCTTTGATCTCGTTGCTGGTCAGCGAGATACCCTGTGGCAATTCAGGCAGCAGACGGCTGTCATCGGAAGCGAATACAGGCGCGGTGGTGTACTGGTCGCCGATTTTCAGGACCGTATCGGAGATACGGAACTTAACTGCGCCGCCGCCCTTGGAGTAATCATCCTGAGCGCGACCGTCGGAGCCAGTTGGAAACAGGCCAGTGCCGGAACGACCCTTGCCGCTGTCCAGTTTGACGCCCAACAGACCGATGACGTCGACACCCACACCGATGGTGCCTTGGGTGAAGCCCGACTGGTACAGGCCGTTGAAGCCCAGACCGGTTTCGTCGACGCGGCTCTTGCCGGTGTCATTGTTACGGAAGTCGCGGCTAAAGTTCAGGAGGCGAGTGTTGATGCTGAAAGTGCTGTCTTCAACAAAGCCCTTGGAATCGTCCTGGGAGGACGCCATTGCGAACTGCGAGGTGCCTGCTGAAACAGCCAGGGCGATCATGCTCCACTTCATCACGCGCATCGTGATTTGCTCCTTTGGTTTTAGGAAGAGTACTGCCGTCCCACCTATATTTTTGTCTGGGCGGCTCTTTCTTTTTTGTGTCGGCGCAAAGTTATATCACGCAGACATTATTGACGATACTTGCACATCTATCCTTTCAGCTTCTTTACGGGCCTGTCGTAAATTGCTAGCTCCATGTCGCAAATTCACAGTCCACTTGTAACCGGACTGACAACTTCAATGCTGTTTTAAAACCTTGGAAGCGGGGTGGAAAAGTCACCCCTGAAAGTTTCAACTCATCCCTGTCAGGCATTGAACCGCTGTTATTTTCCGTCGCGAAACACCTGCTTCCCGCCGGTGCCGTTGTCGACGATATGGGTGTGAATGCAACAAGCGTGCACAAACCCGTAACCGAATGTGATTTTTTCGTGAAAAGTGTCAACGGCCTGTAAAAACCGCATAAGCACGGGCTTTTTACGCCGTTTGGTTTGGCCTTGACGCGCCTGCCGTACTCCGGTTCGGTGGCGCATAAAACCTGTACCAGAGCAAAACGTTACCGGTTCACCCCGTTCGGTGGGTAGTTGGCGGATCCCTTTGAAGCACAAATGGGTCATTTTGGTGCAGTGCTTCACTGACTGCGTTTCTGCTCCCGTTCAGCCTTCGCCTGTTGAAAGCCGTCTGGCTCAAGGTCTTGAAGCATGTTCCGCGTCCCGACTTTGACCAGAATTGGATACATTGGTCATTTAGCGTAGCTGAAATATTGGACTGTCTCGAAATGGTGCGCTTTTTTTCGTGGCGTCCTGTTTGGGCGCGTATTCGGCCACGCGCATTCGCCGTGAAGCGACCGGCATTCGCAGGTATGCTGGGCGCCTGAAACCTGACCCGCCGAACGGGAGTGACTGCTGTGTTCGCCTTAGATCCACGTCTTCAACAAGACACCTTGCCTATCGGGGATTTCCCCCTGTGTCGGCTGCTGCTTTCCAATGACTCGAATTACCCCTGGTTCATCCTGGTGCCGCGCATTGACGGTATCAGCGAAGTGTTTCAACTGGATGTCGCCGACCAGCAGCGGGTGTGGCAGGAAAGCACGGCACTGGCACAGTGGCTGAACGAAGGGTTCGGCGCCGACAAAATGAATATCGGTGCCTTGGGTAATGTGGTCAGCCAACTGCACGTGCATGTGATCGTACGCAAGCGCGACGACGCGGCCTGGCCTGCGCCGGTCTGGGGCAAGCACCCGGCGAGGCCCTACAGTGACGAGCAAGTGGTGGCAATTCGTGCGCGCCTGCGCGAGATCCTGCCGGCCGACTTCACGTTCCTGGAGGCTTGAGCCATGGATCTTCAAGCCCGCGTGACCGACCTGGAAAGCCGCCTGGCCTTTCAGGACGACACCATCGAGACCCTGAATGACATCCTGGTCACCCAGCAGCGTGCCGTGGAACGCCTGCAGTTGCAGATGACTGCGTTGCTCAAGCGCCAGGAAGAAATGGGCGGCCAGTTCGAGTCGTCCGAGGAAGAGGCGCCGCCGCCTCATTATTAATAAGGCAGGGGTTGAACCCCCGGGCATAAAAAAACCGCGATGCAGCCAGGCTGCATCGCGGTTTCTTTTTTTCGGGGTGCTGGAATCAGCGACGCGGCAATGCGGCGATCACATCTTCAGCTTGCAGCCCCTTGTCACGGTTCATGACGGAGAACTCCACGCGCTGGCCTTCCACCAGTACGCGATGGCCTTCGCCGCGAATCGCCCGGAAGTGGACGAAGATATCGTCGCCCGAATCCCGGGAAATAAAGCCGAAGCCCTTGGAGGTGTTGAACCACTTGACGGTCCCGGTATCCCGGTTGGTCATGTCGTAGCTTTGCGACGCAGCGGCCGGGGAGGAGCGGTAAAAACTGATGGCCAGATGAAGAACGATGGCGACCAGTGCTATTGCCAGGCTGAGCAGGACGGCCGGGTGGCCACCCACTTCAGGCATAGGCGCCAGCAGGGTGAGGGTTTGCACGACAACAGCGAGGACCAGCAGGGCGCTGACCAGGTTTTGCAGTTGATGACGCGGGCCTTTGTTCCAGTATGGAATGACTGGAGCCAGTGTCAGGTTAAGAAGACCAAAGAAGGTCAGGTAGAGAGCGTCAGGTTGCTGCAGGTAAGGCAGGGTCTCTGATCGCAGGCTGGGGATAAAGGACAGCAGCAAAGCTGCAGCGCCCGTTAGCAGGTGGACGATTTTCAACATTTTGATTAACTCACGTTAAGACGGATCACAAGGAAGAGCTGACGGGCACGGTTCGCTTCTGAACAATGGGAGGCGTTGGGCACGTGCACGGGTATCAGCCTATGCCGCTTGCCGCGAAAAATATCGGCGGCGACACGCTGCCTATTTAACAGCAAAGCCTGTGCCTACTCAAATCAAGCATTTCAGGCTGTTACAAGGGGCACGGCATTTCTGCGTCAAACACTTGTCCTAGACAGGTGCAGGCTTTTTCGCAGGTGCTGGGTAATTTTTCCGGTAGCTGTTGAAGCCTTGCCTGTCGGGCAAGCCCGCTCTGCAAGGGGCGATTTGCCGCACCTCGAAAGGGTCAGCCAGGCTGCGCACGGCCGGCACTCTTGCTAGAGTGGTCCTGCACCTGATCAATGAATTTTTATCAATTGAAGGGGAAACACATGGCAATCGATATTGGTATCAGTGAAGAAGACCGTAAATCAATCGTTGATGGACTTTCGCGACTGCTTTCCGATACCTATGTACTTTACCTGAAGACCCACAACTTCCATTGGAACGTAACGGGGCCCATGTTTCGTACACTGCACTTGATGTTTGAAGAGCAGTACAACGAACTGGCGCTGGCGGTGGATTCAATCGCAGAGCGTATTCGTGCCCTGGGCTTTCCCGCACCGGGTGCCTACTCGGTGTATGCGCGACTTTCTTCGATCAAGGAAGAAGAGGGTGTGCCAAGCGCTGAAGACATGATCAAGCAACTGGTCGAAGGCCAGGAAGCGGTGACTCGCACAGCCCGGGGTATCTTCCCGTTGTTGGATAAAGTCAGTGATGAACCGACGGCGGACTTGCTGACCCAGCGTATGCAAGTGCATGAAAAGACCGCATGGATGTTGCGTTCCCTGCTCGAAAACAAATAACACCGGTGGCGGGCGGGCGTCGAGCTGACGCCCCTCGCATGCCTGCTTCCCGGCGATTTCCGCGATTCCGCGAGCTTCCTGATATGCGCGTTGGCTTGTCCTACGGTGATCGGCTCCCTGTCTTCTGGCTGCACTTGTCGTCTTGATGTTTTATAGCTCAACGGCCAACGAGAACATGAGTGGCCGTCAGGCAATGGAGTGTCAAGTGTATGTCACGCGGAGCAGGTAATGGAGTTATGGAAACGTGCGGATTGCACAAGATAAAGGTAGATCCCTTTGCCAAGGGGTTCGATATGAACTTGGCCAGGCCATTGTCCCGATCGGTTCGGCTTAATGGTTTTTCGACGTGTTTGCGGCTCGAAGAGGTGTATTGGAATATCCTCGCGGAGATCGCCAGGATCAATACGTGTTCGGTCAGTGCGCTGCTGTCTTACGTAGACCGGGAAGTGCACTTGCGTTATGGCGGTGTAAAGAACTTCAGCGGTCTGGTCAGGGTAGTTTGCGTGGTGCATGTATTGAAAGGGCGGCTTGTCGCGCCCAGTGTCCAGCCGGACCCTGCATGAACCTTGTGCCGGGCGCCCGTCCCGGGATTGCCCCGGGTCGGGCGCCCGGCAGAAGTCTGCTGCAGTCATCTATATAAAGAGCAGCGCGCCGCTACGGCTGCACAGCCTCGATTTACCAGATATAATCCCGGGCTTTGCTGCGCATGCCGGGACTTTCCCACAGGATAGAGCCAGGGCAGGGCGTGGCGCAGTAATGATCTGATCGCCGAGACATCTCCATGCCCATGTACGACTATCAATGCGCTTCCTGTGGTCATCAGTTGGAAGCCATTCAAAAGATCAGCGCAGCGCCGCTGGTCGATTGCCCTGCCTGCCAGGCACCGGAGCTCAAGAAGATGTTGTCCATGCCGGGCTTTCGCCTGAGTGGCAACGGTTGGTACGAGACCGACTTCAAGACCGGTTCGAAGAAGAATCTGGCCGGCGGCGACAAAGCAGACTGAGTTGAACTCTACGCGCAGGCTCCTGCATTATCCGTCACCTGACTTAGCTGTACGGTGATGAGGCGGGCCTCCACCGAATTTCGAATTACGAGAAGCGAAACCACTATCATGATGCGCAGCCACTATTGCGGCCAACTGAACGAGACCCTGGAAGGTCAGGAAATCACCCTTTGCGGATGGGTTCACCGTCGCCGCGACCACGGCGGGGTGATCTTCCTCGATATCCGTGATCGTGATGGTCTGGCCCAGGTGGTGTTCGATCCGGACCGCGCCGAGAGCTTCGCCGCCGCCGATCGCGTGCGCAGCGAGTACGTCGTGAAGATCACCGGCAAGGTTCGCCTGCGTCCGGCCGGTGCCACCAACGCCAACATGGCGTCGGGCATGATCGAAGTGCTGGGTTACGAACTGGAAGTGCTGAACGAGTCGGAAACCCCGCCGTTCCCGCTGAACGAGTTCTCTGACGTTGGCGAAGAAACCCGCCTGCGTTATCGCTTCCTGGACCTGCGTCGCCCGGAAATGGCCGAGAAGCTGCGCCTGCGTTCGCGCATGACCACCAGCATCCGTCGCTTCCTCGACGAGAACGGCTTCCTCGACGTCGAGACGCCGATCCTGACCCGTGCTACCCCGGAAGGCGCCCGCGACTACCTGGTGCCGAGCCGTACCCACGCCGGTTCCTTCTTCGCCCTGCCGCAATCGCCACAGCTGTTCAAGCAACTGCTGATGGTCGCCGGCTTCGACCGTTACTACCAGATCGCCAAGTGCTTCCGTGACGAAGACCTGCGGGCCGACCGCCAGCCGGAATTCACTCAGATCGACATCGAGACCAGTTTCCTCGATGAAAAAGAGATCATGGGCATCACCGAGCAGATGATCCGCAACCTGTTCAAGGAAGTGCTGAACCTGGAGTTCGGCGAATTCCCGCACATGACCTTCGAAGAAGCCATGCGCCGTTACGGTTCCGACAAGCCGGACCTGCGTAACCCGCTGGAACTGGTTGACGTTGAAGACCAACTGAAAGATGTCGACTTCAAGGTGTTCAGCGGCCCGGCCAACGACCCGAAATGCCGTATCGCCGCACTGCGCGTGCCTGGCGCTGCGAGCATGCCGCGCAAGCAGATCGACGACTACACCAAGTTCGTCGGCATCTACGGTGCCAAGGGCCTGGCGTACATCAAGGTCAACGAGCGCGCCAAGGGCGTTGAAGGCCTGCAGTCGCCAATCGTCAAGAACATCCCTGAAGCCAACCTCAATGTGATCCTGGATCGTGTTGGCGCGGTTGACGGCGACATCGTGTTCTTCGGTGCCGACAAGTCGAAGATCGTCAGCGAAGCGCTGGGTGCACTGCGGATCAAGGTCGGCAACGACCTGAACCTGCTGACCTGCCAGTGGGCGCCGATGTGGGTGGTCGACTTCCCGATGTTCGAAGAGAACGACGACGGCAGCTTCAGCGCGCTGCACCATCCGTTCACCGCGCCGAAGTGCACGCCGCAAGAGCTGGAAGCCAACCCGGCTGGCGCTCTGTCCCGTGCCTACGACATGGTGCTCAACGGCACCGAGCTGGGTGGCGGTTCGATCCGTATCCACCGCAAGGAAATGCAGCAATCGGTCTTCCGCCTGCTGGGCATCAACGAAGATGAGCAGCAAGAGAAGTTCGGCTTCCTGCTCGACGCCCTGAAATACGGCGCGCCACCCCATGGCGGCCTGGCCTTCGGCCTGGACCGTCTGGTGATGCTGATGACCGGTGCCCAGTCGATCCGTGAAGTGATTGCCTTCCCGAAAACCCAAAGTGCTGCCGATGTCATGACGCAAGCACCGGGTGTGGTGGATGCCAAGGCGCTGCGCGAGCTGCATATCCGTCTGCGCGAGACACCAAAGGCTGAGTAAGGCCGCAGCGTGAAAGCGCGATAAGGTTTTACATTGTCAGCTAAGGGCGCATCTTCGGATGCGCCTTTGCGTTACAAGGGCTGCACGTTAAAGAGGGAAGTCCCGCCTGGGGCGGGATCGACAGGTTTCTACAGAATTTCGGAGTTGTGTTATGGCTGGCCATTCCAAGTGGGCGAACATCAAGCACCGCAAAGAGCGTCAGGATGCCAAGAAAGGCAAGATCTTCACCAAGTGGATTCGCGAGCTGACCGTTGCCGCGCGCCAGGGTGGCGGTGACCCGGGTTCCAACCCGCGCCTGCGCCTGGCCCTGGACAAGGCCCTCGGCGCCAACATGAGCCGCGACATCATCGACCGCGCCGTGGCCCGTGGTGCCGGTGCGGCCGATACAGACGACATGGTCGAGTTGAGCTACGAAGGCTACGGCCCGGGTGGCGTGGCGGTGATGGTCGAGTGCATGACCGACAACCGCAACCGTACCGCGGCTGCCGTGCGCCATGCGTTCAGCAAATGTGGCGGCAACCTCGGCACTGACGGTTCGGTGGCCTACCTGTTTGAGCGCAAGGGGCAGATTTCCTTCGCGCCGGGCGTGGATGAAGATGCGCTGATTGAGGCGGCAATGGAGGCCGATGCCGACGACGTGGTGACCAACGAAGACGGTACCATCGACGTGTTCACCTCGTTCGCGGGCTTCTATTCGGTGCGTAACGCCCTGGAAGCGGCTGGTTTCAAAGGCACCGACGCGGAAATCGTGATGCTGCCGACCACCAGCGCCGAGCTGGACCTGGACGGGGCGCAGAAGGTACTCAAGATGCTCGACATGCTTGAAGACCTGGATGACGTGCAGAACGTCTATTCCAATGCCGATATTCCGGAATCGGTGGCTGAACAGCTAGGCTGAAGGATGATGCAGATCTAATGTGGGAGCGGGCTTGCTCGCGAAGGCGGCGTGTCAGTCAGTCAATACGGTGACTGATACACCGCCTTCGCGAGCAAGCCCGCTCCCACATTTTGATCTTGGCTATATCAAGAATTTTTTATCCAACTGCAGGCGTTATGACTCTAATCCTAGGTATCGACCCCGGTTCGCGAATCACCGGCTTTGGCGTGGTCCAACAGACCCCGCGAGGCTGCGTGTACGTGGCGTCGGGCTGTATCCGTACCGGCGCCGGCGAGTTGGCCGAGCGCTTGCAGATCGTGTATCGCGGCGTGCGTGAAGTGATCCAGACCTATGGGCCAGTGACCATGGGCATCGAAAAAGTGTTCATGGCGAAAAACGCCGACTCCGCCCTGAAGCTCGGCCAGGCCCGCGGTGCGGCCATCGTGGCCGGAGCCGAGGAGGGCATGGAGATCGCTGAATACACCGCGACCCAGGTCAAGCAAGCCGTGGTCGGTACCGGTGCTGCCAATAAAGAGCAGGTGATGATGATGGTCATGCACATGCTCAAACTCACCGCCAAACCGCAAATCGATGCCTCCGACGCCCTGGCCATTGCCATTTGCCATGCCCATACCCGTTCCAGCCTGATGCCCCATGGCTTGGGGACCGCACGCAGTCGTGGCGGCCGGCTGCGTCTCTGATAGCATCAGCGCATTCATTCTGCGTGGGGTGCATGAACGGCCTGTGCTGTCGGCCGGCATGCCCGCGTTATTACCGGCCAGGCCTTGATTTGAGCCGATTCTTAAGGATTCGAACGTGATTGGACGCTTGCGCGGCACCCTGGCTGAGAAACAGCCACCGCACCTGATTCTGGATGTAAACGGGCTGGGTTATGAGCTTGAAGTGCCCATGACCACCCTCTACCGCTTACCGTCGGTCGGTGAACCGCTGACCCTGCACACTCACCTGGTGGTGCGCGAAGACGCGCAATTGCTCTATGGGTTCGTTGGCAAGCGTGACCGGGATTTTTTCCGTGAGCTGATCCGCCTCAACGGCGTGGGGCCGAAGCTGGCGCTGGCGCTGATGTCGAGCCTGGAAGTGGATGAATTGGTGCGCTGTGTGTCGGCCCAGGACACGTCCGCGCTGACCAAGGTACCGGGCGTTGGCAAGAAAACCGCCGAGCGCCTGCTGGTGGAGCTCAAAGACCGCTTCAAGGCCTGGGAGGTTGTGCCGAGCATGTTTGCCCTGGTGCCCAACCAGCCTGATGCGCCGGGTGTGCCGGTGGCCAGCGCTGAAAGCGATGCGGTCAGCGCGCTGATCTCCCTGGGCTACAAGCCGCAAGAGGCGAGCAAGGCCGTCTCAGCCATCAAGGACAAGAACCTGAGCAGCGAAGACATGATCCGCCGCGCCCTGAAGGGAATGATTTAAGTGATTGAAGCTGATCGTCTGATCGCGGCCACCGGGCCTCGTGATCGTGAAGAAATCCAGGACCGGGCGATTCGCCCCCTGAGCCTTGCCGAATACATCGGCCAGCCCACCGTGCGCGAGCAGATGGAGCTGTTCATCCAGGCCGCGCGCGGGCGCAGCGAGTCCCTGGACCACACGTTGATCTTCGGCCCGCCCGGGCTCGGCAAGACCACCCTGGCCAACATCATCGCCCAGGAAATGGGCGTGTCGATCAAGTCCACCTCCGGCCCCGTGCTGGAGCGCCCGGGCGACCTGGCGGCGCTGCTGACCAACCTGGAGCCCCACGACGTACTGTTTATCGACGAGATCCACCGGCTTTCGCCCATCGTCGAGGAAGTACTGTACCCGGCCATGGAAGACTTCCAGCTGGACATCATGATCGGTGAAGGCCCGGCGGCGCGCTCGATCAAGCTCGACCTGCCACCGTTCACGCTGGTGGGTGCGACCACCCGTGCGGGCATGCTGACCAACCCGCTGCGAGACCGTTTCGGGATTGTTCAACGTCTAGAGTTCTATAGCACGGCGGATCTGGCCACCATCGTCAGCCGTTCGGCGAGCATCCTTGGCTTGCCCCTGGACCCGGAAGGCGCCTTTGAAATCGCCCGCCGCGCCCGTGGTACCCCGCGGATTGCCAACCGTCTGCTGCGCCGGGTGCGCGACTTTGCCGAAGTGCGGGCCAAGGGGCATATCACCAAGCCCGTGGCAGACCTGGCGCTGAACCTGCTGGATGTGGATGAGCATGGCTTTGATCACCAGGACCGGCGCCTGCTGTTGACCATGATCGAGAAGTTCGATGGCGGCCCGGTGGGCGTGGACAGCCTCGCCGCCGCCATCAGCGAAGAGCGGCATACGATTGAGGATGTACTGGAGCCGTATCTGATTCAGCAGGGCTACATCATGCGCACGCCAAGGGGGCGTGTGGTCACCCGGCATGCGTATCTGCACTTTGGGTTAAACATTCCGTCACGATTGGGCGAGATGCCCGTAGTAGACGAATTCCTCGATGCAGTAGACGATTAAAAACGCTTGGCGATTCGATTTATTCGGAGTTTGTGCTGTCCTAGTGGCTGGCGTCGTCATTCTTTCGTTAGAAATGTGCCACAGAATGAAAAACAGTTGCCTGGCCGGATTGGCAACCTGAGGAGTAAGCACTAGAGTATGCGCGCGCAAAACGGGGATCAGTCGTTCGCACATCGCTGTCGCGTTTATTACGAGGACACCGATGCTGGCGGCATCGTTTATTACGTCAATTACCTAAAGTTCATGGAGCGGGCTCGAACCGAGCGGCTACGGGATCTGGGCTTTGCCCAATCCCAGCTGGCAGGGGAGGACCTGTTGTTTGTCGTGCATTCCAGCGAGGCGCGTTACCACGCGCCGGCGCGACTGGACGACGAGCTGCTGGTCAGCGCAGAAATAACCGAATTGAACCGTGCCAGCCTGCGCTTTAAACAGCAGGTCAGGCGGGCTACGGATGCAACGCTGCTCTGTGAGGGGCAGTTCCTGGTGGCCTGTGTTCGCACCAATAGTTTGAAACCCCGGGCCATTCCCGAAACTCTACGCGCGGCCTTTGCCGGCGTGAGCGGCGCGGGTAAACATTCAGAGCAGGAGATTTAGCGTGGAACCTACCGTCGTCGACCATTCCTCCATGTGGAGCCTGGTCAGCAATGCCAGTGTCGTGGTTCAACTGGTGATGCTGGTCCTGGTAGCCGCATCGGTTACCTCTTGGGTCATGATTTTTCAGCGCAGCAACCTGCTGCGTGCTGGTCGACGTGCCCTGGAGAGCTTCGAAGAGCGCTTCTGGTCGGGTATCGACCTGTCCAAGCTGTACCGCCAGGCGGGCAGCAACCCGGACCCGGATTCGGGCGTCGAGCAGATCTTCCGCGCCGGCTTCAAGGAATTCTCCCGTCTGCGCCAGCAGCCAGGCGTTGACCCGGAAGCGGTCATGGAAGGTGTGGCCCGTGCCATGCGCGTCGCCATCTCCCGCGAAGAAGAAAAGCTTGAGCAAAGCCTGCCGTTCCTCGCCACCGTAGGTTCCGTCAGCCCGTATATCGGCCTGTTCGGTACCGTATGGGGGATCATGAACTCCTTCCGCGGCCTGGCCCAGGCCCAGCAAGCGACCCTGGCCACCGTGGCCCCGGGTATCGCCGAAGCGCTGATCGCCACCGCCATCGGTCTGTTCGCAGCTATTCCCGCAGTAATCGCCTACAACCGTTTTGCCGCTCGTGGCGAAACCTTGATCAGCCGTTACTACACCTTCGCCGATGAATTCCAGGCGATCCTGCACCGTAAAGTGCACACCAGCGAAGAATAAGCAGGTAATTCCCAATGGCTTTAATCGCTCGAGCTCGCAAAAAGCGCAAGCCGGTCGCCGAGATGAACGTAGTGCCTTACATCGACGTGATGCTGGTGCTGCTGGTTATCTTCATGGTGACCGCGCCGATGCTCAATCAGGGCGTGAAGGTTGATCTGCCCAAGGTTTCCAGCGAAGCCTTGCCGCAGGACAACAACACCCAGGTCCTGACCATTTCGATCAAGGCTGACAAGACCTATTACTGGAACCTTGGCAGCGAAGTCGACACTCAGAAACAGCAGGACAAGGCCATGACCTTGCCGCAGATGACTGATGCCGTGACCAAGATCATTCGCGCCGGCAACGAAGGTGGCAAGCACACTCAGGTGTTCATTCGCGGCGACAAGGTCGTCGACTACGGCTCCGTCATGGGCGCCATGGGCGGGCTGCAGAAGGCCGGGGTCGGTAATGTTGGCTTGATTACCGAGGCGCCCTGATGCACCAACAGCGAGAGCCGTCCGCCTCGGAAAGCTACTTCTGGCCTAGCGTCTGGGCAATTGCCCTGCACGTCCTGGTGTTTGGCATGCTGTTCGTCAGCTTTGCCATGACCCCGGACCTGCCGCCAGCCAAGCCGATCGTGCAGGCGACCCTGTATCAGCTGAAATCGAAAAGCCAGGCCACCACCCAGACCAATCAGAAGATTGCGGGTGAGGCCCAGAAGTCGGCTGCGCGCCAGACTGAAGTCGAGCAGATGGAACAGAAGAAGGTCGAGCAGGAAGCGGTGAAGGCTGCTGCGGAACAAAAGAAAGAAGAGGCGGCTCAAAAGGCCGAGGAATCGAAAAAGGCTGACGAGGCGAAGAAAGCTGCAGAGGCGCAAAAGGCTGATGAAGCCAAGAAAGCCGATAAAGCTGCCGAAGCCAAGAAGGCTGAAGAGAAACAATTGGCTGATATAGCCAAGAAGAAATCTGAAGAAGAAGCCAAGAAGGCTGCCGAAGAAGAGGCCAAGAAAAAGGCCGCTGAAGACGCGAAGAAAAAGATAGTCGAAGACGCGAAGAAGAAAGCCGCGGACGACGCCAAGAAGAAAGCTGAAGCTGACGAGGCGAAGAAGAAGATCGCCGACGATGCGAAGAAGAAAGCTGCCGCCGATGCCTCCAAGAAAAAGGCCCAGGAAGCAGCGCGTAAATCGACCGAAGACAAAAAGGCCCAGGCCTTGGCCGATTTGCTTTCCGACACGCCGCAGCGCCAGCAAGCCTTGGCCGATGAACGTGGTGATGAAGTCGCGGGCAGTTTCGACGACCTGATTCGTTCACGGGCAGCGGAAGGGTGGACCCGTCCTCCTTCGGCACGTAAAGGCATGACAGTAGTGCTGCAGATCGGCATGTTGCCGGACGGTACGGTGACTTCGGTCAGCGTGGCCAAGTCCAGTGGCGACGGTTCGTTCGACAGTTCGGCGGTAGCAGCGGTCAAGAACATTGGCCGGTTGACCGAGATGCAGGGAATGAAACCAAGCGACTTCGCTCCCTACCGTTCATTCAAGATGACATTCACACCTGAGGATCTAGCCTTGTGAGAAACCTTCTTCGAGGAATGCTTGTCGTTATTTGCTGCATGGCAGGGATAGCGGCGGCGGATGAAAAGAACATCCTGGTCACCAGCGGTAGCGATCGGGCCACCCCGATCGCCGTTGTGCCGTTTGGCTGGCAGGGCGGCAGCGTGCTGCCGGACGACATGTCGCAGATCATCAGCGATGACCTGCGCAACTCCGGCTACTACGCACCGATCGACAAAGGCAACATGATCAGCCAGCCGACCCAGGCCAGCGAAGTCATCTTCCGTGACTGGAAAGCGCTGAACGCCCAGTACCTGATGGTGGGCAGCATCACGCCCGCCGGCGGTCGCCTGCAGATCCAGTACACCCTGTTCAACGTCGCGACCGAGCAGCAAGTGCTGACCGGCAGCGTGTCGGGCACCACGGATCAACTGCGGGACATGGCGCACTACATCTCCGACCAGTCGTTTGAAAAGCTGACCGGGATCAAGGGTGCCTTCTCCACGCGCTTGCTCTATGTAACGGCCGAGCGTTTTTCGGTAGACAACACTCGTTACACTTTGCAGCGTTCCGACTATGACGGCGCGCGTGCAGTGACGTTGCTGCAATCCCGTGAGCCGATCCTGTCGCCGCGTTTCGCGCCAGATGGCAAGCGTATCGCCTACGTGTCCTTTGAACAGAAGCGTCCACGGATCTTCGTCCAGCACATCGATACCGGTCGCCGTGAGCAGATCACCAACTTCGAAGGCCTGAATGGTGCGCCAGCCTGGTCGCCGGATGGTTCACGCCTGGCATTCGTATTGTCCAAGGATGGCAACCCGGACATCTACGTGATGAACATGGCTTCGCGCCAACTGAGCCGTGTTACCAGCGGCCCGGGTATCAACACCGAACCGTTCTGGGGCAAGGATGGCTCGACCATCTACTTCACCTCCGACCGTGGCGGCAAGCCGCAAGTCTACAAAACCAGCGTCAACGGCGGCGGCGCCGAACGAGTGACCTTTATTGGTAACTACAACGCTGCACCTAAGCTTTCGGCTGATGAAAAGACGTTGGTGATGATTCACCGTCAGGATGGTTTCACTAATTTCCGGGTTGCGGCCCAGGATTTGCAGCGTGGAACCGTAAAAATCCTTACAGATACCAACCTTGATGAGTCAGCTACTGTTGCGCCCAACGGCACCATGGTAATCTACGCCACCCGCCAGCAGGGCCGGGGAGTCTTGATGCTCGTGTCCATTAATGGACGCGTAAGGCTCCCGCTTCCTACCGCTCAAGGCGAAGTCAGAGAACCGTCCTGGTCCCCTTACCTGAACTGACGCGGCGCTACAAAAAGAAGTACTTAACACACTGGGGTTCATTAGGAGTTTCACGATGGAAATGCTGAAGTTTGGTAAGTTTGCTGCTCTGGCTCTGGCTCTGTCCGTAGCCGTTGGTTGCTCGTCTAAAGGCGGCGACAATGCCGGTGAAGGCGCAGCTGTTGATCCAAACGCTGGTTACGGCGCTAACACTGGTGCAGTTGACGGCTCCCTGAGCGAAGAAGCTGCTCTGCGCGCTATCACCACTTTCTACTTCGAATACGACAGTTCGGACCTGAAACCAGAAGCCATGCGCGCTCTGGACGTTCACGCGAAGGACCTGAAAGCTAACGGCGCTCGCGTTGTTCTGGAAGGTAACACCGACGAACGTGGTACTCGTGAGTACAACATGGCACTGGGCGAGCGTCGTGCGAAAGCCGTTCAGCGCTACCTGGTTCTGCAAGGTGTTGCTCCAGGCCAACTGGAACTGGTTTCCTACGGTAAAGAGCGTCCAGTTGCTACTGGCCACGACGAGCAGTCCTGGGCTCAAAACCGTCGCGTCGAACTGCGTAAGTAATTCGTCATGCGAACGTGCCGTCGTGCTCTAACTGTATTGGCTCTCAGCCTGGCACCGCTTGCGGTGTGGGCTGCGGTTCCTGTGGAAGATAGCAACTCTGGCTATAACAATAGCGGGAGCAGTTATCCGCCAGCGGGTTATGGCACGAACGGCGCCTATGCCGGGGGCGCGGCAACTGCCGCGCCTTCGGCACAGGGCGAACTGTTCAACCAGCTGCAACGCATGCAGGATCAATTGTCGCAGCAACAAGGCACGATTGAGGTTCTGCAGAATCAAGTGAACCAGCTGAAGCAAGAAGGCCTGGAGCGTTACCAGGATCTTGATCGACGCATTGGAGCCGGCGTTACACCAGCCGCTACTCCTGATAATTCTTCTGCCGGTGGCGCCGCAAGCGCCGCCGGTGGTGCAGCAGCAGGGGCCGCGGCTGCCAGCCAAGCCCCTGCCGCCAGCAGCGAACCGGGTGATCCGGCGAAGGAAAAGCTGTATTACGATGCAGCCTTCGACCTGATCAAAGCCAAGGATTTCGATAAGGCCAGCCAGGCTTTTACCGCATTCCTGCGCAAATACCCGAACAGCCAGTACGCGGGCAACGCCCAGTACTGGTTGGGTGAGGTGAACCTGGCCAAGGGTGATCTGCAGGGCGCAGGCCAGGCATTTGCCAAGGTCAGCCAGCTGTACCCCAAGCACGCCAAGGTGCCGGATTCGCTGTACAAACTGGCTGACGTAGAACGCCGCCTGGGTCATACCGACAAGGTCAAAGGCATTCTGCAGCAGGTGGTGGCCCAATATCCGGGTACCTCTGCGGCCCAGTTGGCTCAGCGGGATCTGCAACGCATGTAAGCGTCGCAACCCGTTCAGAAGAAACCCGCGCCCTGCGCGGGTTTTTTCGTTAGAATCCACGCCCTTTTATGAAACACGCTTCCTGGGGTTTACGCGTTGGCGCAATTCCTTGAAGTGCCTGACGGAGGCGGACAGCCTGTTTAGCTGTTACGCCCGTGGCGACTATGCAAGACACATTACGTATCACCGAAGTTTTTTACTCGTTGCAGGGTGAAACGCGCACTGCCGGGCTGCCCACTGTATTTGTGCGCCTCACCGGTTGCCCGCTGCGTTGCCAGTACTGCGACAGCGCCTACGCCTTCAGCGGCGGCACCGTGCGCACCCTTGAAGACATCCTTGAGCAAGTGGCCGGTTACCGGCCGCGTTACGTCTGCGTCACGGGTGGCGAGCCACTGGCACAGCCCAATGCCATTCCCTTGCTCAAGCAGTTGTGCGATGCCGGTTACGAGGTGTCCCTGGAAACCAGCGGCGCCCTCGATATCTCTGCAGTCGACCCTCGGGTCAGCCGAGTCGTCGACCTCAAGACCCCAGGCTCCAAGGAAGTGCATCGCAACCGCTACGAGAACATCGAGCTGCTGACGGCCAACGACCAGGTCAAGTTCGTCATCTGTTCCCGTGAAGACTACGACTGGGCGACCTCCAAGCTGATCCAGTATGGCCTGGACCGCCGGGCCGGCGAAGTGCTGTTTTCCCCCAGCCATCATGACCTGAATGCTCGCGACCTGGCCGACTGGGTTGTTGCAGACAACCTTCCGGTGCGTCTGCAACTGCAGCTGCACAAGTACCTGTGGAACGACGAGCCGGGGCGCTGAGATGACTGATCAAAAACGTGCGGTGATCCTGCTGTCCGGCGGCCTCGACTCCGCGACCGTGGTCGCCATGGCCCGTGCAGAAGGCTACAGCTGCTACACCATGAGCTTCGACTACGGCCAGCGTCACCGTGCCGAACTGAACGCTGCCGCCCGTGTCGCCCGAGACCTGGGCGCGGCGGAGCACAAGGTGATCGGCCTGAATCTCGACGGCATGGGTGGCTCGGCGCTGACCGACAGCTCCATAGACGTGCCGCAAGGCCCCAGCGAAGGCATTCCGGTGACGTATGTGCCGGCACGCAACACGGTCTTCCTGTCCCTGGCCCTCGGCTGGGCCGAGGTGCTCAATGCCCGCGACATCTTCATCGGCGTCAACGCCCTGGACTACGCCGGATACCCGGACTGCCGTCCCGAGTACATCGAGTCGTTCGAGCGCATGGCCAACCTGGCGACCAAGGCCGGTGTAGAAGGGCAGGGCTTTCGCATCCTGGCGCCGCTGCAGAACCGCAGCAAGGCCGATATCGTGAAGGCAGGCGTAGGACTTGGCGTCGATTACTCGCTGACTGTTTCCTGCTATCAGGCAGACACTGATGGTCGCGCTTGTGGGAAATGCGACAGCTGCAGACTGCGTGCAGAGGGCTTCCAAGCGGCCGGAATTACTGACCCAACGCGTTATTTCTGATTTATTTTAAATAAGGTGTTGAATAATCCTTAGAAATCAGTATTATACGCGCCACCACACAGCGGGTCGTTAGCTCAGTTGGTAGAGCAGTTGGCTTTTAACCAATTGGTCGTAGGTTCGAATCCCACACGACCCACCATTTTTGGCGGTTTAGAAAATCCGGAAGGCCCACGCAAGTGAGGATTTCCGGGTTTTTTTTGCCCAGTAAAAAGCCGATCACTCTCGCGACAGAGAGTGATCGGCTTTTTTGTTAAAGCTAGCCAAACCGCCCGGTGATGTAGTCCTCGGTCTGTTTCATCTTCGGCTTGGTGAAGATCTCATCCGTATTGCCATGCTCAATCAGTTCGCCCATGAACATGAACGCCGTGCTGTCCGACACCCGGGCGGCCTGCTGCATGTTGTGGGTCACGATGATCACCGTGTATTGCTCTTTCAGCTCGGTGATCAACTGCTCGATGCGCCCGGTGGAAATCGGGTCGAGCGCCGAGGTCGGTTCATCCAGCAACAATACCTGCGGGCGCAGCGCAATGGTGCGGGCGATGCACAGGCGTTGCTGTTGTCCGCCGGAAAGACTCTGGGCGCTTTGTTTGAGTTTGTCCTTCACCTCATCCCACAGCGCGCCGCCGCGCAAGGCTTGCTCGACTCGATCATCCATTTCCCGGCGCGACAGCTTTTCGTGGTGACGCACGGCATAGGCGATGTTGTCGTAGATCGACATCGGGAACGGCACCGGCTTCTGGAAGACCATCCCGACGTGGCTGCGCAGGCGGTTCATCGAGTAGCCGGGGGCGAGGATGTTTTCGCCATTGAGCAGCACTTCACCGCGGGCTTCCTGCTTCGGGTACATCGAGTAGATACGGTTGAACACCCGCAGCAAGGTCGACTTGCCGCAGCCCGATGGGCCGATGATCGCGGTGATGCGTTTTTCCGGAATGTCGATGTCGATGGATTTCAGCGAACGTTGGTTGTTGTAGAAAAACTCCAACCCACGGACACGGATTTTGGTTTTTTCAGGATCAAGGCGGGTCGATTGCATCAGTGGGACCTATTGCGCAAAAGAATCAGGCGAGACAGCAAGCTCAGCACCAGCACGAACATCGTCAGTACCAAGGCGCCTGCCCATGCGAGGGAGTGCCAGTCATCGAAGGGGCTCATGGCGTACTGGAAAATAACCACCGGCACGCTGGCAATCGGCTTGAGCAGGTTGCTGCTCCAGAACTGGTTGCCGAAGGCGGTGAACAGCAGCGGCGCGGTTTCCCCGGTAATCCGCGCCAGCGCCAGCAGGATGCCGGTCACCACGCCGGCCTTGGCCGCTCTCAACACGATCTGCAACGTCAGTTTCCACTGGGGTACGCCCAGGGCCAGGGCCGCCTCGCGCATGGTGGAAGGTTGCAGTTGGAGCATCTCGTCGGTCGTGCGCACCACCACCGGAATCACCAGCAAGGCCAGCGCCAGGGCACCGGCAATGGCGGAGAAACCTACCTGGTGATTGGTCAGCAGGTTCAGCGGCAGGATCACCCCGGTGTAGATGAACAGGCCCAGCACGATCGACGGCGCGGACAGCAGGATGTCGTTGATGAAACGCACCGTGGTACCCAGGCGCGAGTGCCGTGCGAATTCCGCCAGCCAGATACCGGCCATCAGCCCGATGGGCGTGCCAATCAGCAGCGCAATCCCGGACATCAGGGCGCTGCCATAAAACGCGTTGGCCAGGCCGCCGTCTGTTCCGGGTGGCGGCGTCATCTCGGTAAACAGGCGCAGGTTGAGCGCCTGAAAGCCGTTGATGATGGTGGTCAGCAGAATCCACGCCAGCCACAGCAGGCCAAAGACTGTCGCGCCACAACTGAGCAGCATGGCCACCCGGTTCTTCAAGGCGCGCTTGCGGTACAGGCGTTCGTTGCTGCTCATAGGCCCTCCTTGCGGGACAGGCGCATGAGCATCAGCCGCGCCAGTGCCAGCACCACGAATGTCACGATAAACAGCAGGAAGCCCAGGGCGATCAGCGCCGAACGATGCAGGTCGGTGTACGCCTCGCTGAACTCGTTGGCGATGACGGACGCGATGGAACTGCTGGGCATCAGCAACGAGGCGGAGAACTGTTGCGCGTTACCCAGCACGAAGGTCACGGCCATGGTTTCACCCAGGGCGCGGCCGAGGCCGAGAAAGATCCCGCCGACCACGGCCGAACGGGTGTAGGGCAGGACGATGTCCCACACCACTTCCCAGGTAGTACTGCCCAGTGCGTAGGCCGACTCCTTCAATTGAGTCGGCACACTGCGGAAAACCTCATGCATCACCGACGTGATGAACGGCGTGATCATGATCGCCAGCACGATGCCGGCGGTCAGCATCCCGATGCCCAGCGGCGGCCCCTGGAACAGCGAGCCAATAAACGGAAGCGCACCCAGGTAGTCATTGATCCAGGGTGACAAGTGTTCAGCCATAAAGGGCCCGAAAACAAACAGGCCCCACATGCCATAGATAATCGAGGGAATGCCCGCGAGCAATTCAACGGCGGAGGCGACCGGCATTCTGAGCCAGGGCGGCGCCACTTCGGTGAGGAAAATAGCGATGCCGAAACTCACCGGCACCGCAATCAGCAACGCCAGCAACGAGGTGACCAAGGTGCCGTAGATCGGTACCAGGGCGCCAAAGTGGTTGTTGACCGCATCCCACTCGGTGCTGGTGATGAAACCGAAACCGAAGGTCTTGAAGGCCAGGCCTCCGCCCCACAGGGTGGAGGCGGCGATGCTTGCCAAGAGCAGCAGCACCAGCATCGCGGCCCCGAACATCGAGCGTTTGAACCACAGATCGTGGCGCTGATCGCGAGCGGCGCGGCTATCACCCGACACGTCGCTTGCGTGAGTAGTCATAACCAGGGGTTGCACGGTGTCGTTCATATCAGAAGTGCTCACCCGCCTCCATCAAGCATGCACATGCTTGAGGAAGGGGGCTATAGAGGCGGATCAGTGGGCGAAGTCAGACTTCCAGTAACCTTCGATCCGGGTCACGAGGGAATCGGGCAACGCTACGTAGTCCAATGCCGCAGCCTGCTGCTGACCTTTCTCCAACGACCATTTGAAGAAGTTGAAAGCGGCCTGGCTTTGCTCGGCGTTTTTTGCCTGCTTGTACATGATGATCCAGGTGGTCGCCGTGATCGGCCACGCGTTCTCGCCCGGTGCGTTGGTCATGATCAGGTTGAAGTCATGGGCGTTGGCCCAATCGGCAGTATCAGCCGCTGCCTGGAAGGCCTTGGCGTTGGGCTCGACGAATTTGCCGGACGCGTTCTTCAGTGAGGCGTAGGTCATCTTGTTTTGCAGGGCGTAGGCGTATTCAACAAAGCCGATGGAGTTCTTGATCTGCTTCACGTAGGCCGAAACACCTTCGTTACCCTTGCCGCCCACACCGACCGGCCACGGCACGGTGGTGCCGAAACCGATTTTGGTTTTCCAGCCATCACTGACCTTGGAGAGGTAGTTGGTGAAGTTGTACGAGGTGCCCGAGCCGTCCGAGCGGTGGACCACGGTGATATTCGCGCCCGGCAGTTTCAAGCCGGGGTTGAGGGCGGCAATCGCCGGGTCGTTCCAGGCCTTGATGTCACCGAGGAAGATCTTCGCCAGCACATCACCATCGAGTTTCAGCTGGCCAGCTGCAACGCCCTCGACGTTCATCACCGGCACGATGCCGCCAATCACGCTTGGGAATTGGCCGAGGCCGCCGGCCTTCAGTTCATCCGCCGACAGCGGCGCGTCGGACGCACCGAAGTCCACGGTAGCCGCCTTGATCTGGGCGATACCACCACCGGAGCCGATGGACTGGTAGTTGATCCGGTCACTGGAGCTTTTGCTGTATTCCTGGGACCACTTGGACAGCACCGGGTAGACGAAACTGGAGCCTGCGCCCGTGACGTCAGTGGCGTGAGCGACACCACTCAGGCACAGGGCAGTGAACAACACTGACAGACTCTTTTTGGTCAGCAACATCACGACGACACCTCAAAGGAAGGGGGCAGGTGGAGGGCTTCACCTGCCTGGGACGTGACGATTTAATTCCTGAAATGTGTCTGTTTAATGACGGTTTGGCTTTATGAAGAAACATTTAGAAATATCTGTGGGCGACCCCGGAAGGGATGTTCCGAGGTCGCTGCACTGATCAACCCTGGCTGCGCACCAGGATCGACTCATCGATCTGGGCGATCGACGTGACTCCGGTCAACGTCATGGCCACGCGCATTTCCTTGGCGAAGATATCCAGCAGGTTCTCCACGCCACGCTGCCCGTCGGCGGCCAGTGCGTAAGCCTGTGCACGGCCCAGCAGAACGCCCTTGGCGCCCAGCGCGAGCATGCGCACCACGTCCAGCCCCGAGCGTACGCCGGAGTCCACCAGCACCGTCAGATCGCTGCCCACGGCTTGTACGATAGGCGCCAGTGCCTTAGCTGTGGACAGCACGCCATCCAGTTGGCGCCCGCCATGGTTGGAGACGACGATGCCGTCGGCACCAAAGCTCACCGCGTCCTTGGCATCCTGTGGGTCGAGGATGCCTTTGATGATCATCGGGCCTTTCCAGAATTCGCGGATCCACTCCAGGTCTTTCCAACTGATGGAAGGGTCGAAGTTGTTGGCCAGCCAGCCGATGTAGTCCTTCAGTTGGGTGGGCTTGCCCAGGTACTTGGAAATGTTGCCCAGGTCGTGGGGGCGACCCAGCAGGCCCACATCGAAGGCCCAGGCCGGTTTGGTCATGGCCTGCAGGATTTGGCGTTGCGGCCCGTAGGCACCGGACATACCCGAATGGGCGTCGCGATAACGCGCGCCGGGGGTGGGCATATCGACCGTGAACACGAGGTTTTTCACCCCGGCGGCCTGGGCGCGCTCCAGGGCGTTTTTCATGAAGCCGCGGTCTTTCAGCACATACAGCTGAAACCAGATCGATTGCGGGCTCTGGGACGCCACTTCCTCGATCGGGCACACGGAAACGGTCGACAGGCAAAACGGAATGCCCTTGTTCGCTGCCGCCTTCGCCGCCTGGACTTCACCACGCCGGGCAAACATGCCGGTCAGGCCCACCGGGCTGAGGACCACCGGCATCGCCAATGGCTGGTCGAACAACGTGGTTTCAAGGCTCAGGCTTTCGACGTTGCGCAGGATGCGCTGGCGCAGGCTGATATCCGACAGGTCCGAGCTGTTGGCCCTGAGGGTGTGTTCGGCGTAGGCGCCGCCGTCGATGTAGTCGAACAGGAAACGCGGCAGTTTGCGGCGGGCGGCTTCGCGGTAATCCGATGCAGACGAAATGATCATGAACAGTGATGCCCCGAGTGAAGAAAACGGTGGGGTGAGGATAGACAAAGGCCTTTCATGGTAAAAACAACTTTTCCAACTTGAATCAAGTCGCAAACGGAATACTCATGAACCTTCGTACGTTGCTGGCCTTTGTCGAAGTAGTTCGCCAGGGCAGCTTCTCACAAGCAGCCGAGGTGGTTTCGCTCACCCAGTCTACCGTCAGCAAGGCGGTCAAGACTCTGGAAGATGAATTGGGCACGCCGCTGTTCAATCGCATCGGCCACAAGAGCGAGCTCACGGCCGCCGGCGAAATTGCCTACCGCCGAGCGCTGGTGTTGCTGGCGGAGCGCAGTGACCTGGTGGCCGAGATCAACGACTTGCTGGGGCTCAAGCGCGGTGTATTGCGCATCGGCTTGCCGCCGGTGGGCAGTGGGGTGCTGTTTGCGGCGATGTTTGCCTTGTATCGACAGCGTTATCCGGAAATCGAGATCGAGCTGATCGAGCATGGCAGCAAGAAGTTGGGCGAATGCCTGGAGGCCGGGGAGGTGGACCTGGCCGCGTTGCTGGTACCGGTGGCGGGAGAATTTGAATATCAGGATGTGCGCGTCGAGCCACTGATGGTGGTGATGCCGATCGACCATCCTTTGGCCGGGCGTAAAAGCGTCGATTTTTCCGACCTGGCTGACTCGCCCTTTATTCTGTTCGAGGCCGGGTTTGCGCTTAACCGGATCATTCTCACAGCCTGCGAGCGCAGAGGCGTAGTCCCGCGTATCACCGCCCGCAGTGCGCAGATCGACTTTATCGTCGACCTGGTTGCCGCAGGCCTGGGTGTCGCGTTTCTACCGAGCATGCTGGCTTACAAACACCTGCACGCCGGCATCGCCCTGATCCAGCTGGACGAGCCCCAGACTGATTGGCACATCGCCCTGGCTTGGCGGCGACAGGCGCACTTGCCACCGGCGGCGCGGGCCTGGCTGGATCTGGCCCTGGAGATGGGCAATGTTCCAGACGCGGCCCGGCCTGCGGTCTAGCCTTGTGCGACCAGGGGCAGGCGGCTCTTGACGACTTTTTGCAGCAGCAGGGCCAGCGCCTCGGTGGAATACGGCTTCTGCAGCAAGACAAAACGGCTGGCTTCTTCCTGGGCGATACGCGCGTATTCGTCGTTGTAGCCGGTGGTGAGCACCACCGGCAGCCATGGGTACAAGGCTTCGATTGCGTCCAGCAACTCCAGGCCACTCATGCCGGGCATGGAGATATCGGAGAACACCACCTGGAAGCTTTCCGGGTTGGGGGCCAGGGCTTCCAGCGCGCTGTTCGCATCCGGCACCCACAGCACGTGAAAGCCCATCTGTTCCAGGGTTTGCGAGGTGTACAGGCCCACATCGGCGTTGTCCTCGACCATCAGCACGCACAAGCCTGAGACGATGGGCGAAACGCTGGTGTCTTGAGGTACCGGCATGGCACTTGGCTCGACCTTGGGCAGGTACAGCGTAAATTGGCTACCCCTGCCGCACTCGCTCTGTACCAGGATTTCCCCGCCTGATTGCTTGGCGAAGCCGTACACCTGGGACAAGCCCAGGCCGGTGCCCTGGCCGATACCCTTGGTGGTGTAGAAGGGCTCAAAGATCGCGTCGAGTTTTTCCGGCGGGATACCCGAGCCGGTGTCCGCCAGTTCGATGGTCACGTAATCGGCGACACGTACCGGGTGAGCGCGAACCGAGGGTAGCCAGCTTGCCGTCGAAACGGTGATGGTCAAATGCCCGTTGCCGGCCATGGCATCCCTGGCGTTCACCACCATGTTGACCAGCGCGGTATCGAACTGGCTTTCGTCGGCGTTGATAAAACAGGCGTCGTCAGGCACCTGGATGCTTACCTTGACTCGCGAGCCGGTCAGGCTGTCCATCATCTCGCCCACCCGCTTTACACTTTCGCCGACGTTGAACACCTCGGGTCGCAAAGCCTGGCGGCGGGCGAATGTGAGCAACTGGGCCGTGAGGCGGGCCGCGCGGTCGACCGTGCTGGCGATGGCTTCCACGTATTTCACGCGGCGTGCTTCGCTCAGGGCAGGTGGCTTGAGCAAGTCGGCACAGGACTTGATCACCGTCAGCAGGTTATTGAAATCATGTGCGACACCGCCAGTGAGTTGGCCGATGGCTTCCAGTTTCTGTGACTGACGCAGGGCGTCTTCCGACAGTCGCAGGGCTTCCTTGGCTTCTTCCTCCGCCTGGATATCGCGGCCCACGGCGTGGATGTAGTCGCTGTCGGGCACGGCGGTCCAGGCGATCATGCGGTAGCTGCCGTCCTGGTGGCGGTAACGGTTCTTGAAATTGGGGAAGTTCTTGCCATCGCCCAAACGGCTGACCGCCGAGGATGAGACGGCCAGGTCGTCGGGGTGAACCAGGGCCAGCAACTGGCTGCCCACCAGGTCGTTTTCGGCGTGGCCGAGCATGCGTGTCCAGGCCGGGTTCACGGCGGAGATCACACCGTCGAGTTGTGCCACCAGCATCAGGTCCGGCGACAGGCGCCAGATACGGTCGCGATCGCGAGTGCGCTCGACCACCCGCTGTTCCAGGGACTCGTTGAGTTTGCGCAGGGACTCTTCGGCTTCGCGCAGGGGCGTGATGTCCCGGGACACGCAGAGGATTTTCTCCGGCAGGCCGTCACTGCCCATGATCGGGCTGACGTTCACGTGCCACCATTTAAGGTTGCCGGCCAGGGTGTGGGCAGCGCCGACAAAGCTGGCATTGCGACCGGCCTTGGCGGCCTCAACGGCAGCCTTGGCATCGAGATTGCCCTGGTCGTGCCAGAAGTCGGGCCAGGGGCAGCCGCGGATCGCATTGAAGTCGCTGACTTCCATGATCTGCTTGCCGCCTTCGCTCATGAAGGTCAGGCGGGCGTCGAGGTCCAGCACCTTGATGCAATCGTTGATGCTGGCAAGCACGCGTTCGGTGAAGGCTTCGCTGTGGTTGAGGCCCGCGGCGGACAAATCACTCTCGCCAGATTCAGGTGGGCTGTTTGTCTCAGGACCCGTCCCGATAGTGCTATTCATTTGAGTGCTGCCACGCGTGTTAAATGGCCGTCATCATGTCATTGCGACACTTATATCACCAGCGCCTTCACGCTTATTCGATGGCAGGCAATCCGGCATGCTGCAAGCGTGACGGCGAGATTAAAACCCGTCAGTCATATTCAGGTTCCGGGGTCTGAATAAGTGCTGGAAAAACCGTCGAAGTCTTTGAAAGAAATAGGATTGTCGGACAATTTTGCGCATGAAAAACTCTTCATAATTTGCCCGCTCGAAGATTGGTAGCTTCCCCTCGCTGCCCAATAATTCGAGTTCTAATAATGAATAAAAAACTCTTCAAGAGCGCTTTGGCGCTGTCGATTTCCCTTGCCTCCACTTCCTTGTTTGCCGGTGGTTTCGCCCTCAACGAACAAAGCATCAGTTCAATGGGGACCGGTTACGCCGGGCGTTCCTCCTCCGCGGATGACGCCAGCACGGTGTTCGGCAACCCGGCGGGCATGTCTCGCCTCAAGCAGAATGAAGTGAGCATCGGGGCGACCTACCTGGATGCCAAGTCGAACATCAAGGATGCCAGCTCCAGCCAAGGTGGCGTGGACAACCCCGGCACCAACAAAGGCGATATGGTCCCCGGCATCGCCGTACCGATGGGCTACCTGGTGACGCCGATTGATGAACACTGGGCGTTTGGCCTGGGAATCTACGCGCCGTTCGGCCTCGTGACCGACTATGAACACAGCTTCCAGGGCAATGGCTTTGGCAACAAAAGCAAGGTTCAAGTCATCACGGTGCAGCCAACCGTCAGCTATGCCTTCAACGACAAGGTTTCGGTGGGCTTCGGTCCGACCTTCAACCGTATCAGTGGCGAACTGGACTCCAAGGTCCCGGCATTTGGCCTCGGCACGGAAAACGTGAAGGTCAAGGGCGACGACACCGCCACCGGTTTCAACGCCGGTATCCTGGTGCAGCCGATTGAAAGCACGCGCATTGGTGTGACCTACCACTCGCAGGTTGTGTATCACCTGTCGGGCAAAACCAACGCCTCGGGGGTGCTCACCGACCTGGTGGATGGCGGCCCGCAGCGGTATGACGCCAAGCTGGATGTCACCACGCCGTCGTCCGTGGACTTCTCGGTCACCCATAAACTCAACGATGACTGGACCCTGTACGTCGGCAGCACCTACACCCGCTGGAGCCAGTTGAAGAAGATTACGATCAACAACAGTGGCGTCTCTGACCTCGCCACCGAACTGGCCGGCCTGAACTCCATCACCGAAGAACAGCACTGGCATGACACCTGGTCTCACGCCATCGGCCTGTCGTACCAGTTGAACAAGCAACTGGTGCTGCGTACCGGCTTTTCGGTGGACCAGACGCCCACCAACAACACCGACCGGTCCGTACGTATTCCTACGGGCGATCGCACGGTGTTCAGCTTGGGCGCTGGCTGGACGCCAGTGGATAACCTGACCTTCGACGTCGCTTATTCCTACCTGAAAGAAGAGCCGATCAAGGTCCGCGACAATAATCCGCAACTGGCGCTGACCTACGACGCCAAGTATGAAAACAGCGCCAACGGTTTCGGCGGTTCGGTGACTTACCGCTTCTGATGCACCGGAAGAGGGCAAAGAGTCAGTTTTCTGACATGGCTCTTTGCTAGCAATTGTATCGGTCGCGCTACCAAACCTTCCCTGTCTTGGTTAAATTGGCTGCAATCCAGCTCAAGACAGGGATCGTCATGACTACGCTTTCGCCGATCAGCTCCGCCATCGCCCTTACCAATCGACCCACCGTTACCCCGCCAGCTACGCAGGCGCCAGAAACGGACGCCGCTGCCGTGCGACCTTCCTCGGTGGTCAGCCTTGGCAATGTCACGGTAGACGTTCAAGCCGAGACGTATTCCCGCAACGGCCAATTGCCCGGCCATGGGCCGATCAATGCCTGGGAAAGTGACAGCGACGATGCGGTCACCAAAGCGATCAGCACGAATTTCCCTGCACTGCCCAGAGGCACAGGCTTCAGCGGCCTGGGCGCCACCCTGATCGAGCAATTTGCGAAGAGCGGTACCGACATTTCCCAGTCGGCGCTGAGCACCAGCTCTTCCAGGACCCAAAGCCCCGCCGAACTCAAGGTTCAACAGGCGCTGCTGCACAGCAGGGCCGACAACCTGGTCAGCCTGACCGTCAAGACGGCCAGCGGCAAGACCGTCACCTTCAGCCTGGCCAGCCAGTTGGGAGGCTTGGCCGCGCAGGCGAAGGTGGACGGTGGCGCCCTCAGCGCCGCCGAACTCAAGGAAGTCGCCAAGTTGGGCGAAGCCTTCCAGGACGCGATCGACGGCCTGGCCGCCCAGCCGCCGAAACTCGAGCTGAGCAAGCTGACGCAGTTTGATTCCAGCGTATTGGCTTCGGTGGACCTCAGCGGCAAATTGAAAGTGAGCAATACTGACGACCTCACGCTTGCATTCCATGCGGACAGCCAGGGCCGCACCACGCGCATGAGTAGCCCGGCGGGGGAAGTGAATCTCTCGGTCGACCTGAAGAACGCCGGCATCCTCGGCAACGCCAAGCAACAGGCAATCGCGCTGAAAAGCTACCTGGCCCAGTTCGACAAGGCCCAGTCGCGGGGCAAAGCCGATGCTGACCTGATGGCGATGTTCAAGGATGCGTTTACCGCCATGAACAGCAACTACCCGCAGGGCGCCAAAGCGCCTGCGCCGCTGACCCGCAGCGCGGCAGATCAAGGCCTGCTGACGGGCCTGGCGGATTTCAAGGCCTCCATCAGCCAGGCGGCCAGCTCCCCCAACCCGGCGCGCCCAGGGGAAACCGATACGTTTGCCTATGGGATTTCCCAGAAAACGCGCATCGGCGGCAATGACCTCTCCAATCGCACGATCGATCAGGTCCAGCGATCAAGCCTCAAGGCCAGTTTCCATCAGGGCCTGGATGGCGGGAAGCCGCCGGCTTTCGATACCAGGCGCGAGTCGCAGAACTACCTCTATGTGCAGGTCGACGACAAGGCCAGCAGTGCGGCGAACATCACCTACAAGGATGGTTTCCTGACCAACGCCTCCGTGGACCAAAGCGCCAGTCAGAACACCCGCACCCAGCGATACGAGATGGCTCGACTGGTTAAAGACAGCGTGGTACCGAACGAGGCCACCGGCCATCGCGACTACCTGGTACTGCTGGAATATGCGGCGCGGGAAGGCAAGAGTGCCAAGGGCGCCGATGAAACCATCCTGAAGGATGCCCTGGCGAACATGCATCAGTGGGCGTTGCTGCAAGACGATCCGTCCGCTTTGCCCGGTTAAACCGGTCGTTGTAAAAAAGGGAAACCCCTGGCCGGGTTTCCCTTTTTCATGCCTGGCCGAATCCCAGATTAGGCTTTTGAAACCATTCGATATTCTGTAGCCTTGCGCAGCTTCACCGTGCTTGATGAACACAATCACTTCGTCCGGCGGCGCCCGAAAGGCTCCAGAGCCGGTGGTACACTCGACTTTCGCGCAACTGCGCCTGCAGGTCTTGCGAACATGACGCAAATTTCCGAACGCCTTCTGGTCCAAGCCCACCTCGACGCCAAGCAGCCCAAAGTGCTGAGCGCCGAAGAAGAGGCGGGCTACCGCGCCGCCATCGCCTCCGAGCTCAAGGCTCAGGACGCCGTGCTGGTGGCACACTTCTACTGCGACCCGGTGATTCAGGCCCTGGCCGAAGAAACCGGTGGCTGTGTCTCCGACTCCCTGGAAATGGCCCGCTTCGGCGCGGCGCACCCGGCCAAGACCGTATTGGTGGCGGGCGTGCGATTCATGGGGGAGACGGCCAAGATCCTCACGCCTGAAAAACGCATCCTGATGCCGACACTGGAAGCCACGTGCTCTCTGGACCTTGGCTGCCCGGTGGATGAGTTCTCGGCATTCTGTGATCAGCACCCTGAGCGCACGGTGGTGGTCTATGCCAACACGTCGGCGGCGGTGAAAGCCCGTGCTGATTGGGTGGTGACTTCCAGTTGTGCGCTGGAGATTGTCGAAAGCCTGATGGATAACGGCGAGACGATTATCTGGGGGCCGGACAAGCACCTGGGCACCTATATCCAGCGTCAGACGGGTGCAGACATGTTGCTGTGGGATGGTGCGTGCATCGTGCACGAGGAGTTCAAGTCCAAGCAGTTGGAGGACATGAAGGCGTTGTACCCGGACGCGGCGATTCTGGTGCACCCGGAGTCGCCCACTTCGGTGATTGAGTTGGCGGATGCGGTGGGGTCTACCAGCCAGTTGATTGCGGCGGCGCAGCGGTTGCCGAACAAGACGTTTATCGTGGCCACCGACCGCGGCATTTTCTACAAGATGCAGCAGTTGTGCCCGGACAAGGTGTTTGTCGAGGCGCCGACGGCGGGGAATGGGGCGGCGTGTCGCAGTTGTGCGCATTGCCCGTGGATGGCGATGAATACCCTGGAGCGTACGCTGCAGTGTTTGCGTGAGGGGAGTAATGAGATTTTTGTTGAGCCTTCGGTGATTCCGCAGGCGGTTAGGCCGCTGAAGCGGATGTTGGATTTTACTCAGGCGGCTCGGTTGAGGTTGGCGGGGAATGCTTGATCTTGTTTGAGTACATATCCGTTATTTAGGTAACGGCCGCTTATGGTTC
>NZ_JACAPW010000013.1:0-56610 GCF_013385495.1 Pseudomonas sp. F8002
CCTGGGCCAAGGATGGCCCATGACGGCGGCCCACGGTCCAAAGCCGGAGTGAGGGCACACCGAGCCTAGGCGAGGTGCCGAGTGGTGGGGCAAGAGCGTTTTGCTTACTTTTGCGCTGTTCAAAAGTGAGCCGCTGTAAGAGCGGAACCATAAGCAGCCGTTACCGCAGCAACGGATATGCACCCCAACCGCCCAAATCCCTCCCAAGATGGCAAGTTGAACTCCACTCAGGTTTACTACTCCCTGAGTAACCGTTCCACCGGCCCCAAACGCCGGTCATCAAGGCCACCGAATGGACAAATACACCCCCCACACCTGGCAGCCCCACGAGCGCCCGAGCCTGCCGGGCTCGCCGTCGACGCCGCTGCATTCCACCCGCAAGCGCTGGGCCTACGCCCTCGTCGGCGTACTCGTGGCAATCACCGGTGGCCTCGGCAATTCGCTGGTGATCGCCAACCTTGTGTACCTCCAGGGCGCCCTGGGCGCGACGACGGCCGAGATGGCCTGGCTCCCCGCCGCCTACGTCATGACCAACGTCTCCATGAACCTGCTGCTGGTAAAATTCCGTCAGCAATTCGGCCTGCGTGCGTTCACCGAAGTGTTCCTGGTGCTCTACGCCCTGGTCACCTTCGGCCACCTGTTCGTCAACGACCTCAGCTCGGCCATCGCCGTACGCGCGGCCCACGGCATGGTCGGCGCCGCCCTCAGTTCCCTGGGCCTTTACTACATGATCCAGGCCTTTCCCGCAAAGTGGCGGATGAAAGCCCTGGTGCTCGGCCTGGGCACCGCGCAATTGGCGTTGCCCCTGGCCCGACTGTTCTCCGAAGACCTGCTGCAAATCGCCGAATGGCGCGGCCTGTACCTGTTCGAACTGGGCATGGCGCTGACCTGCCTGGGCTGTGTGTTCCTGCTCAAGCTGCCACCGGGCGACCGCTTCAAGACCTTCGAAAAACTCGACTTCCTGACCTTCGCCATCCTCGCCACCGGCGTCGCCTTGCTCTGCGCGGTGCTGTCCCTGGGCCGTATCGACTGGTGGCTGGAAGCGCCGTGGATCGGTATCGCCTCGGCCTGCTCGCTGGTGCTGATCATGGCCGGCCTGGCCATCGAACATAACCGCTCGAACCCGTTGCTGATGACCCGTTGGCTGGGCAGCGGGGCGATGATTCGCCTGGCGTTGGCGGTGGTGCTGATTCGCATGGTGCTCTCGGAGCAGTCCACCGGCGCCGTGGGCTTCATGCAGATGCTGAACATGAGCAACGAGCAGATGCGTACGCTGTATTGGGTGATGCTGGCGGGGGCGATTGCCGGCCTGGCCGTGAGCGCGCTGACCATCAACCCCGCGCATTTGCTGATGCCGCTGATCATCTCCCTGGCCTTCATGGCAGTGGGCTCGGTGATGGATAGTTTCTCCAGCAACCTCACGCGTCCGCAAAACATGTACATCAGCCAGTTCCTGCTAGGCTTTGGCGGCACGTTCTTCCTCGGGCCGACCATGGTCCTGGGCACGAAGAACGTACTGACCAACCCCAGGAACCTGGTGAGTTTCTCGGTGCTGTTCGGGATCTGCCAGAACCTCGGCGGCCTCATCGGCGCGGCATTGCTCGGTACGTTCCAGATCGTGCGGGAAAAATTCCATTCCAGCATGATCGTCGAACACCTGACCTTGCTCGACCCGCGTGTGGCGGCGCGTGTTGCCAGCGGCGGCTCGGCCTATGGCGGGGTGATCGCCGACCCCGAGTTGCGCAACCTCATGGGCATTCGCAGCCTGGCCACGGCCGCCACCCGCGAGGCGAATGTGATGGCCTACAACGATGTGTTCATGCTGATCGCGATCATCGCCATACTCACCATGATCTGGATCTTTATCCGCAGCCTCTGGCTGATGAGTACCACTAAAGCTGCCGCCAGTGCAGCGCCTCCCGTTCAACCCAGCGGCGCACTTTCTTCATGACCGAACCGACCACGACCACCACCAACGCCATCGCTTCCACGCCGGAAGGCACCGCGCCGCCGAGCATGCCGGCCACCGAACCGCGCTCCTTGCGGGTGCGCATCATCTCTTCCATGGGCTTTGCCGCGATTGCGATTATCGGCGTGCTGATCGTGCTCTACGCCTGGCAGTTGCCGCCCTTCAGCAGCGCCGTGGAAACCACCGAAAACGCCCTGGTGCGCGGCCAGGTGACGATCATCGGGCCGCAGCTCAGCGGCTACGTGTATGAAGTGCCGGTGACGGACTTCCAGTACGTCAAGGCCGGGGATTTGCTGGTGCGCCTCGATGACCGTATCTACAAGCAGCGCCTTGATCAGGCCCAGGCGCAACTGGCGGTGCAGCAGGCGTCCCTGGCCAATGTGGTGCAGCAACGCAACAGCGCCGAGGCGACCATCAAGCTGCGCCAGGCGGCCTTGATGGACAGCCAGGCCCAGGCCCGCAAAAGCACCGCGGATTTGCGCCGCAATGAGGAGTTGATCAGCGATGGGTCGGTGTCCAAACGCGAGCTGGACGTGACCCGCGCCGCCAATGCGCAAACCATCGCGGCCGTGGCCCAGGCCCAGGCCAACCTGGAAATCGCCCGGCAGGATTTGCAGACAGTGATCGTCAATCGCGGTTCGCTGGAGGCGGCGGTGGCCAGTGCCGATGCGGCAGTGGAGCTGGCGCGTATCGACCTGTCGAACACCCGGATCATCGCCCCGCGTGACGGGCAACTGGGCCAGATTGGCGTGCGCCTCGGGGCCTACGTCAACAGCGGCGCGCAGTTGATGGCGCTGGTGCCGAACCAGCTGTGGGTGATCGCCAACATGAAAGAAACCCAGATGGACAACGTGCAGGTTGGCCAGCCGGTGACCTTTACCGTGGATGCCCTGGACCACCGCAAGTTTCACGGCACGGTGCAGCGCATTTCCCCGGCGACCGGGTCGGAGTTCAGCCTGTTGCAGGCGGACAATGCTACCGGCAACTTCGTCAAGATCGCCCAGCGGGTGCCGGTGCGGATTACCGTGGATCCGGGGCAGGAGCAGAGTGAACGGCTGCGACCGGGGTTGTCGGTGGTGGTGAGTATCGACACGGCGGGGCGCCTGAAAAACACCCCTCCCTAAGACACAATGGAGATCAAAAATGTGGGAGCGGGCTTGCTCGCGAATGCGGAGTGTCAGTCGCAGATGTGTTGACTGATCCACCGCATTCGTGAGCAAGCCCGCTCCCACATGGGTTTTGTGTTGTTAGAGGGTTGTGTATTGCAGGCTGAAACTGAGTTCTGCCGACTGGCCTTGTTCCAACAGCTTCAACCCCGGCCTACCCGGCAGGTGATGGGCATTCACCGGATGACTCACCGGCTCGAAGCAGAAAAAATCCAGCCCCGGCGGGCAATACAGCAGGTAGTAGTCGCTGCCGGTGGCCTGGCATTCCAGGGTGTAACCCAGGTCTGGCTGCTGGATGACGCAGCGCCCATCCCACGGGCAAAAGCCGTTGTCCACCAGTGTCTGGGGCAACGATTCTGGGTGTTGAAAATCCCACTCGGCGGGTACGGCAGCCAGCCCTGTCGGCAATTTCGCCGCATCACTCATCCATACCTGCGAAGCCTTGGCCTGCAATTGCGTGCCCGGCCTGCGGGGCAGATACGGATGCAATCCCAGCCCGTGCCACGCCGCTTTTTCCGCCAGATGGGTGACGCGCAAGGTGATGCTCAACTTGCCGCCCTTCAACTGAACCCGCTGCTCGGCGCGATACGCAAAGGGTGTGCTGCTGTCCAGTTGCAACACCACTTCGTCTGACGTCTGGCTGACCACCTGCCACACCTGTTGCCAGGCACTGCCATGAATTGGCAGCGGGTCCAGCGGGCTGTTGGGCTCAAGTCCCAACCACCCTGATGGGTTATCAAAGCCACCGTCGGCAACCCGGTTCGACCAGGGCGCCAGCGGGAAGCACGCAAGCTTCCCCGGCAGGCCGCTGGCCAGCGCCTGTTGATCGGTGTGGCGTAGCAACGGCTGGCCGCTGCTGCGTACTGTCCAGTTGACGATACTCCCGCCCAACGCTGGCGCCAGCGTCAGGTGGGTCAGGCTGTCTTCGAGTTCAAGCATCATGAGTGTCAGCAGACCTATTGAATGATGAATGCTTGTGTGGCGAGGGAGCTTGCTCCCGATGGGCTGCGGAGCGGCCCCAAAAAAAGCGGGAGCGCTTCGCACTCCAGCGGGAGCAAGCTCCCTCGCCACAGAAAGCTCCCTCTCCACACCAAGCTCCCTTGCCACAGCAGCTCCCTCTCCACAATAGCTCCCTCGCTACACGCAGTGTGGGGCTTATAACACCAACCCCGGCAACCACAACGACAACGCCGGAATGTAGGTCACGGCCATCAGCACCAAAAACAGCACGCCATAAAACGGCAGCAACGCCTTCACGGTCTTCTCGATGCTGACTTTGCCCACCGCCGCCCCCACAAACAACACCGCACCCACCGGCGGGGTGATCAGGCCGATCCCCAGGTTCACCAGCATGATCATGCCGAAGTGCACCGGGTCGACGCCAATCCCCAGGATCACCGGCAGCAAAATCGGCGTGAGGATCAAAATCAGCGGCGCCATGTCCATCACCGTGCCCAGCAACAGCAGCATGGCGTTGATGCACATCAGGATCACGTAGCGGTTGTCCGACAGGGTCAGGAACATCGTGGTGATCTTCGCCGGGATCTGCATCAGGGTCATGATGTAGCCGAAGCTGGCGGCGAACGCGATCAGGATCATCACGATGGAGATCGTGCGTACCGTGCGGTGCATCAGCTTGGGCAGCTCGCTCCATTTGTAGTCGCGGTAGATGAACATGGTCACGAAGAACGCCCACAACACCGCAATCGCCGCCGACTCGGTGGCGGTGAAGATGCCCGACAGAATCCCGCCAAGAATGATCACCATGGCCATCAGGCCCCACAGTGCATCGGCGCAGATTTTCAGTGCCTGTTTCAGGGGGATCACTTCGCCTTTGGGGTAGTTGCGCTTTTTCGCGAAGATCAGGCACAGCACCATCAGGCAGGCGCTCATCAGCAGGCCCGGGACCACGCCGGCCATGAACAGCGAGGCGATGGACACGGTGCCGCCAGCCGCCAGGGAGTAGAGCACCGAGTTGTGGCTGGGAGGCGTCAGCAAGGCTTGCACCGAGCCGCTCACGGTGACGGCGGTGGCGAATTCGCGCGGATAGCCCTGGCGTTCCATTTCCGGAATCAGCACCGAACCGACAGACGCCGTATCGGCCACCGACGAGCCGGAGATCGCGCCAAAAAACGTCGAGGCCATGATGTTCACCAGGGACAGGCCGCCGCGCACAAACCCCACCAGCACCCCGGCAAACGCCACCAGCCGGCGCGACATGCCGCCCTCGGCCATGATCGCCCCGGCCAGCACGAAGAACGGAATCGCCATCAGCGAAAACTTGTTCACCCCGCCGGCCACCTGAATCATCAGGGCCTGGAACGGAATGTCGATCCACCACGCGCCGATCAGCGCAGAAAGCCCCAGGGCGTAGGCCACCGGCATGCCAATCAGGATCAGGGCGATAAAGCTGCCCAACAGAATCAATGCGTCCATTCAGGCAGCCCCTTCACTTTCTTCAACCAGGTCGAAGCGCACGACCCGACGGTTGCTCTGGTCACCCAGCAGGAGTTTTTCCAGCACAAAAACCAGGGTCAGCAAGCCACCGATCGGGATCGGCATATAGGTGATGCCCACCCGCAAGGTCGGCATGGCGCTCATGAACTGGTTCCAGGTCGACAGGCACAATTTGCTGCCCCAGATCGTCATGAACAGGCAGATGGTTGCCATCAGCAATTGTGAGACGATGCCGACGATTCGGCGTTGGCCGGGCGGCAGGCGGTCGGTGACCATGGCCACCGACATGTGCGCCCCGGCGCGGTAACTGGCGGCGGCGCCGACAAAGGTGAACACCAGCATCAGCAGGATGGCGGTGGGCTCCGGCCAGCTGGAGCCGGTGCCGAGCACGTAGCGGGCGAAGATGCCCCAGGGAATGATCAGCGCGACGCCGAGAACGGCGAGGCCGGCGATCCAGATGCAGCTCATGTAAATGCGGTCGTTGATGCGCAGCAGTAAATTCTTCATGGCGTTCACCGTAACCGGGCGCGTCGATGCCGACCGCGCCGGGCCTTATCTATGAAGGGAAGGAGGGTTACTCGACGGCTTCGATGCGCTTGATCAGGTCGGCGTAGGGCGCGCCGTACTTGTCGCGGATCGAAGCGGTGGCCTCATAGAACGGTTTCTTGTCGATGTCGATGAACTCCACACCGGCGGCCTTGAGCTTGGCTTCACTGCTGGCAGACTTGGCGTCCCACAGCTCGCGCTCCTGGATCTGCGCGGCTTTGGCGGTGTTCTTCACCAGCACCTGTTGCTCGGGGGTGAGCTTGTTCCAGGTGATTTTCGACATCACGATGGGCTCGGGCAGAATCAGGTGGCCGGTCAGGCTGTAGAACTTGGCGTTCTGGTAGTGGTTGTGTTCCAGCAGGGTGGGCGGGTTGTTTTCCGCGCCGTCAATCACGCCGGTCTGCAGGGCGCTGAAGATCTCGCCGGTGTCCATGGCAATGCCGTTGCCGCCCATGGCGTTGATGGTTTCGATGAAGATCGGGTTGCCCTGCACGCGGATCTTCATGCCCTTGAGGTCTTCGATCTTGCGCACCGGTTTCTTGGTGTAGAGGTTGCGCGTGCCGCCGTCCATCCAGGCGAGCGCCACCAGGTTGAATTCGGAGTCGGTGATCTTGGCGAGGATTTCATCGCCGATCTCGCCGTCGATGACCTTGCGCATATGCACCTGGTCGCGGAACACGAACGGCATGTTGAACACGTTCACGTCCGGCACCACCGGGCCGACGATGCCGAGGCTGACCCGGGCCATCTGGATCGCGCCGACCTGGGCCTGTTCCACCACTTCCTTTTCCGAGCCCAGCACGCCGCCGGGGAACATCTTGAAGGTCAGGCCGCCGTTGCTTTGGGCCACCAGGGTTTTACCCAGCTGTTCTTCGGCGACGACGGTGGGGTAGCCGGCGGGGTGGATGTCGGCGAATTTGATTTCCAGCGCGTGGGCGGCACCGGCGAAGACGAAGGTGAAGGGGAGTGCGGCGAGGAGCAAAGTGCGTTTGAAGTCCATGGGGTGTCTCTCCAGTCTTGTTATTGTTTTATTCAAGGCACAGCGATGCAGCTAGAGGATGAAGGTGGGCTCCGGCAATCCGGTGACCCCGGGGTTGAGGGCAAACACGCCGCCGGCCAGCGACTGGGCACTGTGGTCGTCGCGGATCGAGGTGACGAACAGGGTGTCCAGGCGGCTGCCACCGAAGGCGCACATGGTGGGTTTTTTCACCGGCACGGCCAGTGAGCGGTCGAGACGGCCGTCGGGGGTAAAGCGGTGGACCAGCCCGGCATCGTTGGCGCAGATCCAGTAGCAACCTTCGGCATCCACGGCGGCTCCGTCGGGGCGGCCGAGGAACTGGTGCATATCCACAAACAGCCGCCGATTGGACGGCGTGCCGCTGTCGATGTCGTAGTCGAAGGCCCAGACCTGCTGGACCAACGGGTGCGAATCCGAGAGGTACATCGTGCGCCCGTCCGGGCTGAAGGCCAGGCCGTTGGGGGTGATGAAACCGTTGAGTGCGGTGTGAACCGCCCGGCCTGTTTCGTAGCGGTACAGTGCACCGTCGGCCGCATTCTCGGCCATGTTCAGCACCATGCTGCCGGCCCAGAACCGGCCCTGGCGATCACAGCGGCCATCGTTCAGGCGCATGTCCGGGCGGGCGTGCTCGACGCTGGCCAGGGGCGCAGTGTCGAGCCTGCCATCGTTGTGGGGCGTCAGCCGGAAAAACCCGGTTTGCATGCCCGCAACCCAATCGCCCGCCGAGGTGCGGGCGATGCAGGCGAGCATCTGCGGAGCTTTCCAGGCCTGCGCCTGGCCGCTGGTGGCGTTCCAGCGTTGCAGTTCGCCTGTGGGAATATCCACCCAGTACAGGGCGTTTTCCCCGGGTACCCACACCGGGCATTCACCCACGGCGTTGCGGGCGTCGACAATCAGTTCTGCTTGCATGGCCACTCATTCCCTTGGGTTGGTCTGTGGTCAGTCACCGAACGGGCCGGCGGCGCAAAACGCGCCACCCTGGTACACCCGCGCCGGGTCGTCGGCAGCGGGCATCGGCTGGGCTTCCACCTGTTTGCGGAATACTTCGGAAGAGTCCCGCGGGGTGAAGCCCAGGTGCGCGGCGAAGCGGTTGTCCCACCACACATCGAGGTTATCCGACATGCCGTAGACCACGGTATGCCCGACATTCGGTGTGTACAGCGAGCGTTCGAGCAGTTGGGTGAGGTCGTCGAAGCTCAGCCAGGTGTGCATCATCCGGCGGTTCTGGGGTTCCGGGAACGAGGAGCCGATGCGGATGCTGACGGTCTCGATGCCGTAGCGATCGAAGTAGAAACTGGCCATGTCCTCGCCGTAGGATTTGGACAGCCCGTAGTAACTGTCGGGGCGGCGCGGGGAGTGGGCGTCGAGGGCTTCGTCCTGCTTGTAGAAGCCGATCACGTGGTTGGAGCTGGCGAAGATGACGCGCTTGACCCCATGGCGACGCGCCGCTTCATAGATGTGGAAGATCCCGCAGATGTTCGCGCCCAGCACTTCCTCGAACGAGCGTTCCACCGATACGCCGCCGAAATGCAGGATCGCATCGACGCCTTCCACCAGTTGGTGCACGGCTTGTTTGTCGGAAAGATCGCAAGGCAATACTTCTTCGCTGTCGTCAGCGGCCGGGGCCATGTCGGCGATATCCGACAGGCGCAGTACCTTGGCGTAAGGACGCAGGCGTTCGCGCAAGACTTTGCCCAGGCCACCGGCGGCACCGGTGAGCAGCAAGCGGTTGAACGGGGTAGGGGCGGTTGTGGTGGTCATGGTGATCCCGTTATTGTTGTAGGTTGTCGTATGACTGATCCGAAGTATCCTTAGGGTTTCCTACACTTGTCAACGCACTATTGGTCGAAGTTGATAGAGGCTCATCGCTGTCCTGTGGCGAGGGAGCTTGCTGTGGCAAGAGGGCTTACTGTGGCGAGGGAGCTTGCTGTGGCGAGGGAGCTTGCTCCCGCTGGGCTGCGCAGCGGCCCCAAAATCTTGGGAGCGCTTCGCACTCCAGCGGGAGCAAGCTCCCTCGCCACAGCAATCTACCTCCCCACAGCAACCTCCCCCGCCACAAAAGCCTTTCCGGTTGTTTGTAAACCGCTATAACAACGACAGCGGGTAACTGATGAATATCCGGTTCTCATCAAACTCGTTGGTACTGAAATCCCGGCGCATCGTTGCGTTGCGCCAGCGCACATTCAGGTCCCGCAGTGGACCGCTTTGTACCGTGTAGGCCAGCTCCGACTCACGGCCCCACTCCTTGCCATTGGTGATCGCCCCGGTGTGCACGTTATCGCCACTGATGTAGCGGTTCATCATGGTCAACCCGGGAATGCCCATTACCACGAAGTTGAAGTCGTGCCGCACCTGCCAGGATTTTTCCTTGGCGTTGTCGTAGCTGGCGTTGTAGCTGTCGTTGGCCAGGGTGCCGCCGCTGGTGCCGTTGACCCGCATCCAGGCGCTGTCGCCGCTGAGTTTCTGCAGGCCGATATAGAAGCTGTTGCCTTTGTATTTGGCCGAGAGCAGGGCGAACGCGGTTTTGTTGTCGAGGTCGCCGGCCAGGGCCTTGCCGTCTTCCTTGCCGGTGAAGAACCCGAGGTTGGCGCCCAGCGTCCAGTCGCCCACGGGCTGGCTGTGGGTGAGGTTGAAATACTGTTGCTGGTAGATGTCACTGAGTTCGGCGTACCACACGCCAACCTGGGTGCGCTTGTCGTTGAAGGTGTATTCGCCGCCGCCGAAGTTGAAGCGGTCCGAGGTGAATGCGGCTTTGCCGTTGAGAAACATGTCATCCATGCTCGCGTCGTTGCGCGGGCTGTTGCCGCGAAACTGGCCGCCATACAAGGTCAGGCCGGCGATTTCCCTGGACGTTACCTGGCCGCCGCGGAACGTTTGCGGCAGTGAGCGGCCGTCATCCGAGCGCAGGATCGGCAGTACCGGCATCCATTCGCCGACTTTCAATTCGGTGTTCGACAGCTTGGTTTTCAGCGCCACGCCCAGGCGCCCGAAGTTATCGGCAGGGCGGCCATCGCTGCGGGTCGGCAGCAGTTGGGTGCCGGCGGTACCTTTGCCGCCGTCGAGTTTCTGCGAGTACAGGCCCAGCACGTCCAGGCCGAAACCGACGGTGCCTTGGGTGAAGCCGGACCTGGCATCGAGAATGAAGTTTTGCGTCCACTCCTCAGCCTTGCCCTGGGGGTAGGCGGGGTTGGTGAAGTTGCGGTTGAAGTAGGCGTTGCGCAGGTTGAGCGTGGCGGTGGCGTCATCGATGAAGCCTTCTGCCGAGGCGGTGGCGGGGAGGGTAAAGGCCAGGCTGCTCAAACCGATGGCGGCAAAACGGGTGGTGCCGGAGAAATGGCGGACGTGTTGGCTCACAGTGACGCTCCCTTGTCTTTTTGTTGTTTTTATTTTTTGTTATACGTTGTCGTACAACATTGAGGGCGATATTTGCGAGGTTTCAGGGGGATGTCAATCGAAAGTTATACGATGACTCCCTGCGTGAAAGGAGTCAGGGGGGAAGGAGTTATCCCGCTGCAACCATGGGCGGCAAGGTGCCAAGCAGCGAAACGGCGGCTACCGCTGAAACACCTAGTAACCATTCAATCATCACGCTGGCCTTCAAGGCAGGCAGCCGCTGCTCACAGTTGTGAATCCGCAGGCGGTTCAGCAGCGCCAGGGCGAGCATGCCGAACACCAGCAGCACCTTGATCAACAGGATCAGGGCGAACCCTGTGAACAAGGGCGTCGGCCAGAACTGCCCGGTGAGCACCCGCACGTTGATCAATCCGGTCACCAGCAGCCCTGTCACCAGGCCATAACCGATGCCACTGAAGCGCTTGAGGATCGGTTCCAACGGATAGCGGGGCGATTGCCTGAGGATCAACACCAGCAGGAGCAGGCCGCCCAGCCAGGCACCGACACACACCAGGTGCACCACCTGATTGAGGATCAGCAACTGTCCGGCCATGCCATTGAGCATGGCGCCATGGCCCACCGGTGCCAGTGTCGCCAGCAGCAATGCACAGAGCGGCAGGCGCAACTCCTTCCACGGCGTCATCAGGCCCAGAACCAGCAGCACGTTCAGTAGCAAGTGCCAGGTCCAGACCTGGCCGAAGAAGGTTTTGCCCAGCACCAACTGCACGGTCGACCATTCCAGCGCGCCCAGCCCGACACCGGCCATGCTCGCGCTGATCAACAGCAGCCACGCCACCCCCGACACCAATGCCAGCCACGCCAACCCTTGGGTGATGCGCGACAGTTGGCGGTCCAGCACCGGTTGCGGTCCCGCGCCCAGCAGCCAGGGCCTGAACACACAGGCCCCGAACATCAACAGCACGACGATGAAATGCAGGAAACGGCACAGCACCAGCAGGGTGGCCATGGATTATTGGCCGACCTTGAAGCTGTATTCACCGTTGCTCTTGTGGGTATCCACCGAGACCGCGTTCCACACCACTTTGTAGGTGCCGGCGGCCAAGGGTGCGGCCGGTGTCACCACCAATACTTTCTTGTCGGCGTCCGGGGTTTCCAGGCCCTTGATCGCGACTTCGGTGCCGTCCTTGCTCAGGGATACCTTGGTGAAGGTCGCTTCAACGCCTTCGCTGAACGTCAGGCGCAGGTCCTTGGGCGCGGCGACGCTGCTGTCGGCGGCAGGCTCCGAGCTTTTCAGGTGGGCGTGGGCAAACGCGGCCGAGGCGCCCAGCAGGGAAGCGAGCAGGGCAACGGTGGTGAGGGTCTTCTTGATCAACATTGTTCAATACCTTCAGGTGAGAGTCAGTCGTTCGGTAGTGCCATGTGCAACAAGGGGAAGGGCTTGCCTTCGCCATCGACGGGCGAGCGGCCGGTCTGGATAAAACCATAGTGCAGGTAGAAACCCACGGCCTGTGGATTCTGCTCGTTCACGTCGACCCGCAGGGTGTCGTGGCGGGCGCGGACGAAGTCCAGCAACTGGCGACCGATGCCCTGGCCGCGTCGGTTCGGGTCGATAAACAGCATCTCGACATTATTGCCGCCGGTGCCGACGAAGCCGCCAATGCCTTGGGTATCTTCGTACACCCACACTTCAAGTGCGGGCATCGGCAGGTAGCAGTCGCGTACCAGGGGCAGCAGGCGCTGGATGTCGTCTTCGCTGAGAAAGTCATGGGTGGCGCGCACCGAGCGTTCCCACAGTGCACCCAGCACCGGGTCGTCGCACGCGCTTCGCTGTCGAATAGTCATGGGGGATGATCCTTCGAGGGGATGGCGATGCTAACCAATCCGCTATCGACGGGGAAGGTTCTTGTACGAAGTTTCACAGTGGCGTGTCGCCGCGATCTAGAGCGGATGGTAGTCTTGAACCCATGTTGTTGTCAGGGAGCCCTTATGGGCAATCACAAGATCGGTATTCGTCGGGTCAACGTCGAAAAGATTCTGCTGGCGGCTGAAAAGGTCTTCGCCGAGAAGGGCTATGGCAGCACCGCCATGGCCGACATCGCTGAAGAAGTGCAACTGCCGCGCTCCAACCTGCATTACTACTTCAGTACCAAGAGCGAGCTGTACAGCGCGGTGTTGTTCGACCTGCTGGAGGTGTGGAAGCAGGACGCCTTGTGCTTCGAGATGTTCGACGACCCGCGGGTGGTGCTCAGTAGCTACATCCGCGCCAAGATGCAACATTCCCGCAGCCGGCCTTATGGTTCGAAAGTCTGGGCGAATGAAATCATCCACGGCGCGCCAACCCTGGGGGAGGCGCTGGATGTGAGCCTGTATGACTGGGCCAAGATGAAGGAAGCGAAGATTCGCCAGTGGGTGGAGGACAAGCGGATTTTGCCGGTGGAGCCGTCGAGCCTGCTGTATATGATCTGGGCGTCGACCCAGCACTATGCCGACTTTGATCATCAGGTGAAGATCCTGAATGACCATCAGCCGTTGTCGGACATGCAGTTTGAGCGGGCGGTGCAGACGGTGACGAGTGTGATCCTGCGGGGGATCGGGTTGGAGCCCTAGATCGTTCCCACGCTCCGCGTGGGAGTGCCGCCCTGGACGCTCTGCGTCCGCTCTTAAGGTCGTGACGCGGAGCGTCAACGGATGCATTCCCACGCGGAGCGTGGGAACGATCATTCAGGCTACACCGCCTCGCGGTAGGGGTTCCTCGGATCCTGCGTCCAGTTCAAAAACGGCTTCCCGGTATCCACCGGCACCATCTCGATACAGTCCGCCACCGGGCAGGTGATCTGGCACAGGTTGCACCCCACGCACTCATCATCGATCACCTCGTATTTATGCGTCCCATCCGCCTGCTTCAAGCTGGCAATCGCCTGGTGCGACGTGTCTTCACAGGCAATATGGCAACGCCCACAGCCAATACATGCCGCCTGGTCAATTTTGGCGATCACCTGGTAATTGATATCCAGGTACTTCCAATCCGTCGTATTGCCCACCGCCCGCCCGGAAAATTCCTGCAGGCTGCTGTAACCCTGGCTGTCCATCCACCGCGACAGCCCGTCCTTCATTTCTTCGACAATCCGAAACCCATGCAGCATCGCCGCCGTGCACACCTGCACCGCGCCGCAGCCCAGCGCGACGAATTCCGCTGCATCGCGCCAGTTGCCAATCCCGCCAATCCCGCAGATCGGCAAGCCTTGTGTCTGTGGGTCCCGGGCAATCTCCGCCACCATGTTCAGCGCAATCGGTTTCACCGCCGAGCCGCAGTAACCCCCGTGGGTGCTTTGGGTGCCGACCATCGGCAGGGCGACCATGCGCTCCAGGTCGACACTGGTGATTGAGTTGATGGTGTTGATCAGCGACACCGCATCCGCGCCCCCGCGATACGCTGCCCGCGCCGCCACGCGAATGTCGGTGATGTTCGGCGTGAGCTTGACGATCACCGGCAGCGAGCAATAGGTCTTGCACCAGCGCGTCACCTGTTCCACATACTCCGGCACCTGGCCCACCGCCGCGCCCATGCCGCGTTCCGGCATGCCGTGGGGGCAGCCGAAGTTCAGCTCGATGCCGTCGCAGCCGGTGGCTTCCACCAGTGGCAGGATGTGTTTCCACGACTCCTCAACACACGGCACCATCAATGACACGATCAGAGCGCGGTCCGGCCAGTCCTTTTTCACCTGAGTGATTTCCCGCAGGTTGATCTCCAGGGAGCGGTCGGTAATCAGCTCGATATTGTTGATGCCGAGCACTTCACGGTTGGCGCCAAAGTGCGCCGAGTAGCGCGATGAGACGTTGACCGCTGCCGGGTCTTCGCCGAGGGTTTTCCAGACCACTCCGCCCCAGCCTGCTTCAAAGGCGCGGACCACGTTGTAGGCCTTGTCGGTAGGCGGCGCGGAGGCCAGCCAGAACGGATTGGGGGCTTTGATACCGGCGAATACAATCGAGAGATCGGCCATTACGCAGCCTCCACATTCAGCATGAGTTGAGCGTGCATGGCTTGCGCGGCCAGCTTGCCGTGTTGCACGGCCTGGACGGTGAGGTCCTGGCCGAGGCTGACGCAATCGCCGCCGGCGTACACACCGGGGATGCTGGTGCGCAGCTGTTCGTTGACGAAGATACGATCGCCCTGGCGTTGCAGTTGGTGGGCCAGCGGGTCGTGCAGCGCCTCGTCGTCGAAGCCTTGGCCGATGGCCTTGAAGATCGCGTCGGCGGCCAGTTCGAAGGTCTCGCCGGTGGCTTGCAGGCGGCCATCGACCATGCGTGTACGGGCGAAACGCATGCCGCGCACATGGCCCTGGTCGTCGAGCAACACTTCTTCGGGCTGGGCCCAGGTCAGCAGGCGTACCTGGTTGGCCTTGGCGATGTCCTGCTCATGGCCGGTGGCGCCCATTTCAGCCAGGCCACGGCGATACACCAGGTTGACGTCACGGGCACCGAGGCGGGCCATTTGCACCGCCATGTCGATGGCCGTGTTGCCGGCGCCGAGCACGATGCAACGGTCGGCCAGGGGCAGTTGACTGAGGTCGTCGGCCTGGCGCAGTTCACGGATGTAGTCGGTGGCGGCGAGCAGGCCGGGGGCGTCTTCGTGTGGCAGGCCGAGCTGTTTGCTGGCAGCCAGGCCAAGGCCGAGGAACACTGCATCGAACTGCTGGTGCAGTTCGCTCAAGGTCAGGTTGTCGCCCAGGCGCTGGCCGTGACGGATCTCGATGCCGCCAATTTGCAGGAGGAAATCCAGTTCCTTTTGCGCGAAGTCATCCACCAGCTTGTATTTGGCGATCCCGTATTCATTCAGGCCGCCGGCTTTTTCCCGGGCTTCGAAAATCACCACGTCATGGCCGTGCAAGGCGCTGCGATGGGCGCAGGACAACCCCGCAGGCCCGGCGCCGACCACCGCGATGCGTTTGCCAGTGGGCGCGGCGCGCTGGAACGGGTGTTCGCTGAAGTGCGCGTTGTCCACCGCGTAGCGCTGCAACAGGCCGATCAGCACCGGGGCGCATTCCTCGGCGTTGTTGCGCACGCAGGCTTGCTGGCAGAGGATTTCCGTCGGGCAGACCCGGGCGCAACTGCCGCCGAGGATATTCGCCGAGAGAATCTTCTGCGCGGCGCCCTGGACGTTCTCCGTGTGGATATTGCGGATGAACGACGGGATATCGATCTCGCTGGGGCACGCGTTGACGCACGGCGCGTCGTAGCAGTAGAGGCAGCGCGAGGCTTCCAGTTGGGCTTGCCGGGCATTGAGCGGCGGCGCCAGGTCGGTGAAATGCGCGGCGAGGGCCGCCGCATCTTCATGGGGGTGGGGAAGATGGTTCAGGGTCTGGATCACGGTATTGGCCTCACGGTTTTTGAGGTGCTGCCTCTGGTGGGCAGTGGTTTTTTTTGTTGCCTGTACCGGCCTCATCGCGAGCAAGCCCGCTCCCACATTCGACTGCATTTATCCTGTTGGAATGGGGGCGAATGTGGGAGCGGGCTTGCTCGCGAATGGCGGCCTCAGCGTTTCACAGCAACCGGCCTGGAACGCTCCGCCCGCTTGCTCAACTGCTCAAACACCGGCGGATACGTCGGCCGTTCGATATACCGACCCGCACCCCGTTCGGCGCGCAAATCCCCATCCGCCCAGACCAGCTTGCCCTGGCTGATGGTATGGCTCGGCACGCCGCGCACGGTCTTGCCTTCGAAGATGTTGAAGTCGACTTTCTGGTGGTGAGTCTTCGCGGAAATGGTCCGTGTGCCTTGCGGGTCCCACAGCACCAGGTCAGCGTCGGCCCCTACGCGGATCGCTCCTTTGCGTGGATACAGGTTGAAGATCTTCGCGGTGTTGGTAGACGTCAGCGCAACGAATTCCTGCATCGACAAGCGCCCAGTGTTCACGCCCTCATCCCACAACAGCGCCATGCGGTCTTCGATACCGGCAGTGCCATTGGGAATCTTGCTGAAGTCATCCCGCCCGGCGGCTTTTTGCTCGGCGCAGAAGCAGCAATGGTCGGTGGCGGTGGTGTGCAGGTTGCCCGATTGCAGGCCATGCCACAGTGCCTCCTGATGCCCGCGCGGGCGGAAGGGCGGGCTCATCACATAGCCGGCGGCGGTCTGCCAGTCGGGGTGTTGATACACGCTGTCGTCCAGCAGCAGATGCCCGGCCAATACTTCGCCGTACACCGGCTGGCCCTTGCTGCGGGCGTAGGTGATTTCATCCAGCGCTTCCTTGGTGGACACGTGCACCAGGTACAGCGGCGTGCCGATGGTTTCGGCAATCCTGATCGCCCGGCTGGCGGCTTCACCTTCCACCTGCGAAGGCCGCGACAACGGATGCGCTTCAGGCCCGGTAATGCCCTGGGCCATCAGCTTGCGTTGCAGGTGATACACCAGCTCGCCGTTTTCGGCATGCACCGTCGGTACCGCACCCAGTTCCAGGCAGCGTTCGAAGCTCGCCACCAAGGTGTCGTCGGCGGCCATGATTGCGTTCTTGTACGCCATGAAATGCTTGAAGCTGTTGATGCCGTGTTGGCTCACCAGCTCGGCCATTTCCTCGCGGACCTGTTCGCTCCACCACGTAATGGCGACGTGAAAGCCGTAGTCGGACGCCGACTTCTCGGCCCAGCCGCGCCACTGATGGAAGGCTTCCAGCAGGGATTGCTGCGGGTTGGGAATCACGAAGTCGATGATCGACGTGGTGCCGCCCGCCAACCCGGCGGCCGTGCCACTGAAAAAATCTTCACTGGCCACGGTGCCCATGAAGGGCAACTGCATATGGGTATGGGGGTCGATGCCGCCGGGCATCAGGTATTGACCGCTGCCGTCGAGTATCTCGGTGCCGGCGGGAATATCCAGATCAGTGCCAATGGCGCGGATTAGACCGTCTGCGCATAAAACATCGGCTCGGTAACTTTCATCATGGGTAATAACGGTAGCGCCACGGATCAACAGCGACATGTCGAGTTCCTCACAGGCTTGACCGGCTTGTGCCAGTTCTAAGTGTTGTCATGCATCGCGCCGCTGGAAAATTAATTCCTGTCAGCGGTGACAGGAATAGAAACTAGCCCGAGTTTTTCGAATGAGCAAGAATATTTTTTATAAGCTTATATCTTTATTAAGTAATTGAATTTTAAAGATAAAAAATCAAAATCACCAAAATGTAGCGGCCTCTCACCATTTTGACGCACTTGACAGGTTCACAATATGAGCAACATTTCCTATTGCAAATCAGACGCTTGAGACATGCCTCTTGACGGGGCCGGTAAATAAAAATAATTGTGTTGCACCAGATTGAGTCCTGAGGGTTCGGACAACTTCTGCGTTAGTTGGCCTGAGTAACGCTGAAAGTAACGAGGGGCTCTTCGGTCGAGACAATAAAGCTGATAAACATCAGCAAGTTATACAAGCGGTGCGGGCAGGTTGACGGTTTACGGCACGGTTATTGAGTGCGGTGGCGGTTGGCCGGGTCCCGGATGTCATGTTGTCAACGAGGTACTCCGGCCATCCCGTGCACGTCACGGGGTGAGCAAAAATAATTCGAAAAAACCGTGGAGCGGCCATGCAACAGAACAGATCGCAAGTCATTGAGCGCAACGGCCTGTACGAACTCGACGCCGGCCCCGACGTCCTCGACAGCCCCCGCTACAACCACGACATGGCACCGACCAAGGTGCGCGAACGCACCTGGAACAAGTGGCATATCACCGCGCTGTGGATCGGCATGTCGGTGTGTGTGCCGACCTACACCCTGGGCGGCGTGCTCACCGCGTACTTCGGGTTGTCGGTGGGCGAGGCGCTGATGGCGATCCTGCTGGCCAATATCGTGGTGCTGATCCCGCTGACCCTCAACGCCTTCCCCGGTACCAAGTACGGCATCCCGTTTCCGGTGTTGCTGCGCTCGTCCTTCGGCGTGCTCGGCTCCAACGTACCGTGCCTGATCCGCGCGTTGGTGGCGTGTGGCTGGTTCGGCATCCAGACGATGTTTGGCGGCCTGGCGATCCACCTGTTCCTGGGGTCGATTTTCGAGGGTTGGAAATCCCTTGGCGGCACCGGTGAAGTGATCGGCTTCATGATCTTCTGGACCCTGAACCTGTGGGTGGTATTGCGTGGCGCCGAGTCGATCAAATGGCTGGAAACCCTGTCGGCACCGCTGCTGGTGGCGGTGGGTATCGGGCTGCTGGTGTGGGCGCTGCCGAATGTGTCGCTGACCGAGTTGATGGCCATCCCGCCCAAGCGTCCCGAAGGCGCGAGCCTCACCGGCTACTTCATGGCAGGCCTGACGGCGATGGTGGGTTTCTGGGCCACCTTGTCATTGAACATCCCCGACTTCAGCCGCTACGCCAAGAGTCAGAAAGACCAGATCCTCGGGCAGATTTTCGGCCTGCCGCTGACCATGTTCCTGTTCGCCGCCCTCGGCGTGATCATGACCGCCGCCTCGGTAAAACTGGTGGGCGTCAGCGTCTCCGATCCGGTGACCCTGATCGGCCATATCCAGAGCCCGGTGTGGGTAGCCGTGGCCATGGCGCTGATCATCATCGCCACCTTGTCCACCAACACCGCAGCGAACATCGTCTCACCCACCAACGACTTCCAGAACATCGCGCCCAAGCTGATCAACCGCACCACGGCGGTGGTGCTCACCGGCCTGGTGGGCCTGGCGTTGATGGCCCATGAGCTGCTGAAAAAGCTCGGGCTGATCATCTCCGACGTGAGCCTGGAAACCGTCTATTCCAACTGGTTGCTGGGTTACTCAAGCCTCTTGGGGCCGATCGCCGGGATCATGGTGGTGGACTATTTCATCATCAAGAAACAGCAACTGGACCTCGCCGGTTTGTATCGTGATGACGTGTACCCGGCGTGGAACTGGCATGGCTTCCTGGCGTTTGGCGTGCCGGTGGTGCTGACGTTGCTGTCCCTGGGCAGCGATGCGTTCAGCTGGTTCTACAGCTATGGCTGGTTCACCGGCTCGGCGCTCGGTGGCCTGTTGTATTACGCCCTCTGCATGAAACGCGGGGCTCGTGTGGTCGCGGTGAAAACACCGCTTTAATCGATGTGGAATGCAATCAAATGTGGGAGCGGGCTTGCTCGCGAATACGGTGTGCCAGTCGCCAGATGTGTTAGCTGAATCACCGCCTTCGCGAGCAAGCCCGCTCCCACATTTTTGATCGCAGTCCTCCAGTGAGAGTCTGGTCAAATTCATAAGAACTACTGCCTGAGGAGATCCCCATGAACGCTGCCATAGACGTTCTGCAATCCACCCATCAGCACATCAACCGCGATCGTCTGTGGCTGTCCCTGATGGAACTCGCCAAGCTTGGCGCCACCCCCAAGGGCGGCGTCTGCCGCCTGGCCCTGACCGACCTCGATCGCCAGGCCCGCGACCTGTTTGTGAAGTGGTGCGAGGAAGCGGGCTGTACCGTGACCATCGATGGTGTCGGCAATATCTTCGCCCGCCGGCCGGGGCGCAATCCCCAGTTGCCGCCGGTGATGACCGGCAGCCATATCGACACCCAGCCCACCGGCGGCAAGTTTGATGGCTGTTTTGGTGTGCTGGCGGGCGTTGAGGTATTGCGCACCCTCAATGACCTGAAGGTGGAAACCGAAGCGCCGCTGGAAGTGGTGGTGTGGACCAACGAAGAAGGCTCGCGCTTTCCTCCATGCATGATGGGCTCCGGGGTGTTTGCCGAGAAATTCACCCTGGCCGACACGCTGGCCAAGACGGATGCCGATGGCGTGACCGTGGGCGATGCGCTGAATGCCATTGGGTATGCCGGATCACGCCCGGTGAGCGGGCACAAGGTGGGCGCATATTTCGAAGCACATATCGAGCAAGGTCCGATTCTTGAGGATGAAAAGAAAACCATCGGTGTGGTGCTGGGCGCCCTTGGCCAGAAATGGTTCGACCTGAAACTGCGGGGTGTCGAGGCGCATGCCGGGCCGACCCCGATGCACCTGCGCAAGGATGCCCTGGTCGGTGCCGCGGCCGTGGTGGCTGCAGTTAACGCGGCGGCGTTGGGTCATCAGCCTCACGCCTGCGGCACCGTCGGCTGCCTGCAAGCGTATCCGGGCTCACGCAACGTCATTCCTGGCGAAGTGCGCATGACCCTGGACTTCCGCCATCTGGAACCGGCGCGGCTGGATTCGATGATTGCCCAGGTGCGCAAGGTGATCGACGAGACCTGCGCCAAGCACGGCCTCACATTCGAGATGACACCCACCGCTGACTTCCCGCCGCTGTACTTCGACAAAGGCTGCGTGGATGCCGTGCGTGATGCGGCCAATGGGTTGGGGTTGTCGAACATGGATATCGTGAGCGGGGCAGGGCATGACGCGATTTTCGTCGCGGAACTGGGGCCCGCGGGGATGATCTTTGTGCCGTGTGAAGGTGGCATCAGCCATAACGAAATCGAGAACGCGGCGCCGGATGATTTGGCGGCGGGGTGTGCGGTGTTGCTGAGGGCGATGGTGGCAGCTTCGGTGGCAATCGCCAGCGGCAAACTGGCTGCCTGAGTCGACAGGCTTCACTCCTCTCAAATGTGGGAGCCGGGCTTGCCCGCGATAGCGGTGTTTCAGACACAGTTGCAGTGCCTGACACTCCGCTATCGCAGGCAAGCCAGCTCCCACATTTATGGGTCAGCTCACGGCTACCCTCGCATCCACCACCCGATCTACAAGCAACTGCACGCCCTCCAGCATCCGACACATCCCCAGCACCACACTGCGCTGTGAACCATCAACCTCAAAGGCCAAGTGCGCGGCGATGGCATTGATGGATTCCAGATCCTGAGAGGCATTAAGCAGCAGGGTTTCGGTATCGAGACCAGGGCGGAGGGTGAAGAACAGGTTTGAATCGGAAAGAGGATTTGGACTGTCTTTGATCATGATGCAGTTCCTGGAGAGTTAGAGACTACCACCAGGTTTTTCTCACGAACGAAGGTGGCAGCTGTACGCGGAGTGAGAAAACCAAGACCCCAGGAGCTTGGCCACGCCGAAGCGTGCCCGCGCACAGCCGCCATAACAGCGAGCATAGAAAAAGCGCCTGCACTGTAGACGGCGGGCGCTTTTGCGCCAATGGAGTCGTTCGGATTTCTCACGTCCGGTCGCTGAATTGGCAGCGACTGGCGAAGACTAGTGGTGCCCGTTCCGACCAGCAACCCGAAAGAAACGTAGGAAATATGTCGCTTCGAGGATGGGTTGTAAGGCATGTCCTGCTCCTTTGTACGAGGTCTCCTTTGTTCGTCGGTCTCTCATCATCTCGGCCTTCCAGTGTTAGCTTCCGCCACATAAGTATCTAATGCGGGGAAATTGCTCGACGAGAGTCGACCAATATTGGATCAAGGAAGGAATCAGGTATGCCAGGTTCAGGAACTACTAGAAAGCCGATTTACTCAGTTGTCACTACGATCCTATTGGCGTTTTGCTTGGTGTATATCGGTGGTCATTGGCTGCTATCGCCGGGGCACCCGCAATTGACAGAAGTTGTAATGAGAGTGCCACTTGGCACTGACGGGGCCGTCTATGGCGTCAAGGATGACCGTGGAGGGGCAACTGTTCCGTTCAGCTATCGATATTACGTTTACCGCGCCTTGGAGGACGACAGTGAAGTATTGGCTGCGTTGAGGGATGCCAGTCCATTTCTAATTACGCGTGACGCATCGGCAAAAGTTGATGTTCAGGGCCGTACGATCAATGTGTCGGTGGCGGGGGATGTATCCGACTATCACAGCAGTACGCTGTATCGACATGCCAATGGCAGCGATTACACAGCAGTGAGTGTTTTTCTGAATAGTCGGCCGGAAGATTGAAATTGGCGGTGGGTCAGTCTAGAGATGTTTGACGTGACCCACGTCGGTGGCGATTGCCAGCGGCAAACCGGCCGCCTGAGTCGACAGGCTTCACTCCTCTCAAATGTGGGAGCCGGGCTTGCCCGCGATAGCGGTGTTTCAGACACAGTTGCAGTGTCTGACACTCCGCTATCGCAGGCAAGCCAGCTCCCACATTTGATCCAGGGTGGGCTCGAGATTTGTATCAGGCGTCGGGCTTCCAGCCTCCGCCCAGCGCCGTCACCAAACCCACACTCGCCTGCAATTGCCGCGTCTGCACCGCTTGCAATGTGCGCTGCGCCTGCAACGCCGCCGTCTGCGCCGTCACCACATCCAGATAACTCAGAGCCCCGCCAGATAACTGTTCATCCAGCGCTTTCTGCTGCAAATCCGGCAGTTGCCCCTAGTTATCTTCCACCTCGCGCACGGCGCGTAAAACCTGGCTGCGGTAGTGGGCCGAGGCCTCTTCAAATTCGGCCTTGGCTTGGCACTCAGGCGCCCGCCGTCGAAGATCGGCAGGTTTACCAAGGGCCCCAGAGCCCAGTGGGTACTGGTAACTGCAGATAATGGGTTAAATAGTATGAAGGTCACATCCGAGCAGCTTGTGTGAAAGTTCCCTTTTTCATTTTTCCGTTATCGGTGCTACCTGAAGGTGTTAGTTTTTTTGCAAGCACCTAACCGTTTTGCTTGCTATTTACTTTTGCAATGTTTTGATAGGGTTAAATGCATCGGAATAAATTTTTGGATTGAAGGAGGAGTAATGAAGCTAGGTGATATAGAAGATACGTTACTTCTTAAAGCATGGCATCGATACGATGAAACAATTCGAAGCCCGTCAAGGTTGCACACCATCTGGTGATTTAAATGAGTAGCTTGATGCGGCGCGGAATGGTGCTTGGGCTGATTTTTTGCTTTATCAGTGCTGTATTTGACGTGTATGTGGCTTTTGTTACCCAAATGATAAATCCCTTGGTAGTCATTTTTTACTGCTTCAGTTTTTCAGGAGCCTTTTTTCTAAGTTTTACGCTCTTGCGAAGTAACAAAAAACTTATCTTAAAACTGTGCGAAAACATATTGTTAGTTTTTTTAGTCAATGTTGCAGTTCTATTGAACTGGGGCGGCCTGTTCTACGCACTCCGTTACCTGGAACCTGCCGTTGTCGGCGTGGCCTCAGTGGCATGCGGGCCGGCGCTAACGCTCATCCTCTCTGCTTTTGATAAAAACAGGGTTAAAACCGCGTTGGCGGATACATTGATTTCCTGGCTGGTACTGATTTCCGTGGGAATCATGTTGTTCAAGTCATTCATGGGTGACAGTGGTGTGTCTTCCACCACTACCGGGCAGCGAATGCTTGGCATCGTCAGCGTTCTGGTGTGCGCGTTGGGCACCGTGATGTATACGATCGTCTCGAAAAAGCTATTCGCTCGACAGTGGGTTGTTTATGAAATTCTGGCGGTCCGAAATGTGGTGATGATCATTGCCTGTGTCGTCTTGATTCCCGCGACGGGTGTCGGTTTTGCCTTGGGCCCTGAGCTGTTCTGGCCGATGCTGACGTTAGTGGTGATTGGCCATTTGCTGCCGATTTATCTGATTCAAAAAACCATTCATTATCTCAGTGCTATCCATGTCTCGCTGTTACTGCTGACACTGCCGGTGTTTGTCCTGCTGCTTCAATATCTCGACACACGAGTGGAGTTTTCGGCAGCCAGTGTCACGGCGGTTGGCGTCATTATTTTTTTACTCTCTGGACGAGCAATCGCAAGTCTGTATCTCGAAAGGCGGGGATTGAGATGAGCAGAGTCGTGATAGTCGATGGTTTTTCATCCGGTAAGTTTGTCGCGAAAGCGTTGCGTGAGCGAGGCTGTACGTTGATCCATGTGGCGTCGTCCGCGACGCTCGATGATTATTACTACATGGGTTTCGATGCCTCGATTTATGAATGTCTGATCGTCAATAAGCAGTTGGAAGCGACGGTCGAACGCGTTGCGACGTTCGATCCCCAGTACATCATCGCTGGGGCTGAAACCGGTGTGTTGTTGTCTGATTGGCTCAACGAGCAGCTCAATCTTCCTTATCGCAACCGATTCAACCGAACTCAGGCGCGCAGGAACAAGTTTGAAATGATCCGTTGTGTCGCCGACGCTGGGCTGCCAGCCGCGCAACAGGCTATCGTTGAGTCATGGAATGCGGCCAAGGCCTGGATCCTGGGGCATGGCAGGTTTCCCGTGGTGCTGAAACCTCTGGATAGTGCAGGCGCGGATGGGGTTTATATTTGCGATGATTTGCAAGATTGTGAGGTCGCCTTCGGAAAGGTTTTGGGAACGACCAATCGACTCAATATTAGAAACGCTCAGGTCCTGATCCAGGAATATTTGGTTGGTGTGGAATATGTTGTGAATATGGTCTCCCTGGGCGCGAGGCAGATGGTCACTGAAGTGGTGAGATACCGAAAGGAGCGGCTGGACAGCGGTAGCGTCATTTACGACATTGATGAACTGGTCAGCCCTGCCGAGCCTGAGTGTGAGCTGCTGGTCGACTACACCCGCAAGGTCGTCAGAAGCCTGGGCATTGAAAATGGCCCTAGCCACGCGGAGGTTATGCTGACCGAAAAAGGTCCCAGACTTGTGGAGATCGCAGCGCGCACCGACGGAATTCTTCGTCCTGAAGTATCCGAACAGACGACAGGACTGGGGCAGATTCGCGCCACGGTTATGTCCATCGTTGAGCCAGAACAATTTGAGCGCTTGCTTGACGCCCAGGTAGGTTATGAATTGTTGCTGCACAGCTATAACGTCTGCCTAATCAATCGTTCGCCGGGTTGTTTCACCAAAGAGCTGTTTTTAAGCGAGCTTCTGAAGCTCGAGTCCTATTTTTATTCGGTGTTCTACGTTGGCAGCGGGCAGCCGATTGGCATGACCAAAGACGTATTCAGCCAACCGGGTACCATTTATTTGGTGCATGCCGACAACGCGGTCATCAAGGCGGATTATTTGAAGCTTCGAGCACTCGAGGCTGTGGGAGCCTACTTGGCGCCCTGACGTCCGGATCAACAAAACTCCCGTATGTAATCCCGGTTGTAGGAAGCAACCTCACGCCCCAGGCAACCAGCCGCCGCCCAGCGCCGTCACCAAACCCACACTCGCCTGCAACTGCCGCGTCTGCACCGCCTGCAACGTGCGCTGCGCCTGCAACGCCGCCGTCTGCGCCGTCACCACATCCAGATAGCTCACAGCCCCCGCCTGGTAACTGTTCATCGCCAGTGCCTGTGTGTGTTCGGCGGCATTCGCGGCGGCTTGTTCGTCCATCGCCTCCTGCTGCAAGTCGCGCAGTTGCCCAAGGTTGTCTTCCACCTCACGCACGGCTCTTAACACCTGGCTGCGATAGTGCGCCGAAGCCTCTTCAAACTCCGCCTTGGCCTGGCGCTCATTGGCGCTCAACCGGCCGCCATCAAAGATCGGCAGATTCACCAGCGGCCCCAGCGCCCAATACCGATTGGCGGCGGAGAACAAGTTGCCCACACCTTGGGTCTGCCCGCCAATCAAGCCGGTCAAACTGAAATCCGGGTACCACGCCGCCTTGGCCACGCCGATATTCGCGTTGGCCGCAAACACCCGTCGCTCGGCTGCCGCGATATCCGGCCGGCGTTGCAGCAGGTGGCTCGGCAGTTGTTGCGGAATCCCCGGCAGCGCGATCAATTGCTGGCTCGGCGGCAGCTGGAATTCACTGGCGGATACGCCCACCAATTCACCAATCGCATGCTCGGTGAGATTGCGTTGACCGCGCACATCGTCAAGCTGCGCCTGTGCTTCAGCCAGCTGATTCTGCGCCCGGGTCAGGTCGAGCTCCGAGGCGATCTGCCCCTCGTACCGGCTGCGGGTCAGTTTCAGCGCCTGGCCAAAATCATCCAGCGAACTGCTGAGAATCCGGCTCTGGGCATCCAGCCCGTTGAGCTGCACGTACAGCGTCGCCAACTGATGCTGCAGGCTCAGGCGCGCCACCGCCAAGTCATCCCCGGAGGCTTGGGCCTGTGCATCACCTGCAGCCACCTGGTTGCGGATTTTGCCCCACAGATCCAGATCGAAGCTCAGCGCAAACCCCGCCGTGTTGCTGTTGTACACCGAAGGCTGGGTATCACCCCGCAGTGGCCGATTGTCCGATTGCCGCTGGCGCAACGGTTGCGCGCTGGCGGTTATTTGCGGGAACAGCCCGGCATGCAGTTGGCTGGCATACGCTTGTGACGCATCGAAATGCGCCAGCGCCGCCGCCAGGTCCGGGTTGGCCTTGAGCAGTTGTTCCTGCAGGTCGTTCAAGCGCTGGTCCTGGTAAAGCTGCCACCACTTCGGCGCCAGTTGGTCGGACGGTTGTGCGCTGTGCCACGGACCGTCGCTGGTCTGTTCGCGGTACTTGGCCGGCAGGTCGATGGTCGGCGCCTTGTAGGTGGGCGCCAGCGAGCAACCGTGCAGTGCCACCAATACCAGGGCCGCGAGGGGTTTAAGCCTTGGGCGCATGGGCACCTCCGGCATCGGCCATTTGCACGGCGTCGCCTTCGCGCAGTGCGTCGGGTGGGTTGTCGACTACGCGATCGGCGGGTTTCAGGCCCTGGTCAATCACCAGGCGCTCGCCGAGGTCGAGGCCGATGTGGATGTCTTGCAGATGCACGTGGTTCTTGGCGTCCAGTACCGCGACCTGGGTGCCTTCGGCCCGGAAGATCAGGGCGCTGGCCGGGATGCTTACGCCATGGGTATCCGCCGGAATCGCCAGGGTGGCTTCGGCGTAGTCGCCGGGCAGCAACTTGCCGTCCGGGTTGTCGGCCACGAACTGTGCGAGCAGGGTGCCGGAGCGGCGGTCGATGGCGGTGGAGTCGCCCATCAGCTTCGCGCTGAAGTGTTCGCCGGGGTGCTCGGGTACCGTCAGTTGGGCGGCCAGCCCGGGATGAATCACCGCGGCGTAGTTCTGCGGCACCGGCACGTAGAGGCGCAGTTGGTGGGTGTCGGCGATGTCGAACAGTTCCGGATCGCTGTCGCTGTCAGCCTTGATCAACTGGCCGATGTCGGTGTTGCGTGCGGTGATCACGCCGGCAAATGGCGCGCGGATGGTCTTGTAGTCTTCCAGGGCCGAGAGCCGCGCATAGTCAGCCTCGGCGGCCTGGGCGTTGGCCTTGGCCGCCAGCGCGTTGGAGGTTTTTTCATCGGCCTCCTGGCGCGATACCGAATGGCTGTCCAGCAGGTTTTTCCAACGGGTGGCGGTGGTTTGCGCCAGGCGTGCATTGGCCTGTTCCTGCACCATGCGCGCGTGGGTTTGCGCCACTTGCTGGTCGAGGTCGGGGCTGTCGATTTCGGCGAGAATCTGCCCGGCCTTGACCTGGCTGCCGATGTCGACTTTCCAGTCTTTCAGGTAACCGCTGACCCGCGCATGAATCGGTGCCTTGCTCCAGGCTTCCAGATGCGCGGGCAGGCGCAGGGTGTCGCCGGCCGCGTTCTGTTTGGGCTGGAATACCAGCACCTGCGGCACGGCGGCGGTTTCGGTCCAGGCGGTGACGGATTTTTCATGCATCGTACGGGCGTGCAGGCCGTTGGCGACCAACAGGGCGGCCAGTGTCAGGCCGCCGACACCCATGAGCATCAGACGCTTGCGCGAGGGTTTGTGATCAGACGACATGTGAAGTTTCTCCAGCAGCAGCGCGAGTAGGGTGACGACCGTGGACCAGGCTGAAGACCACGGGTACAAACAGCAAAGTGGCAGTGGTGGCGAGGATCAGGCCGCCGATCACGGCACGTCCCAGCGGCGCGTTTTGTTCTTCGGACAAGGCCAGCGGCAACATGCCGATGATCATCGCCAGGGCGGTCATGCAGACCGGGCGGAAACGGGTGTAGCCGGCTTCCAGTGCCGCCTTGAGTGCATCGCCATGTTCGGCCAGGCGCTCTCGACAGAAGCTCACCACCAGGATCGAGTTGGCGGTGGCCACGCCCATACAGAGGATGGCCCCCGTGAGTGCCGGCACCGATAAAGAGGTGCCGCTGAGGAACAGCATCCACACGATCCCCGCCAGGGCTGCCGGCAGTGCGGTGATGATCACGAACGGGTCGGTCCAGGACTGGAAGTTGACCACGATCAGCAGGTAGATCAGCACCACCGCACCGAGCAGGCCGAAGCTCAAGCCGTTGAACGCTTCATGCAGCGCATCGATCTGCCCGTGCAGGCTGATGGTCGCGCCTTTGGGGCGCATCGGGGCCATGTCGTTCAGCACCTTTTGCACATCGCTGGCGACGCCGCCGAGGTCGCGGCCTTGCACGTTGGCGTACAGGTCCAGGGTCGGCTCGATGTTGTAGTGGGTCACCACCGCCGGACTTTGTACCCGCGAGATGGTCGCCACGCCGCCGAGGATCTGCGACTGACCATCGGCACCGGTTACCGGCAACGCTTCCAGGGACGGCAGGCTGTCGAGGCGGTATTGCGGGGTGGCTGCCACGATCGAATACGACACGCCGTTGGCCGGGTTGAGCCAGAACGTTGGTGCGGTTTGCGAGCTGCCGGCCAGGGACGCAACCATGCTGTTGGTTACGTCACGCTCGGTGATGCCCAGGCCGTTGGCACGCATGCGGTCCACGTTGACTTGCAGTGACGGGTAGCCGGTGGACTGCTGGATTCGCAGGTCGGCAATGCCCGGTATGTGTTTCAGGCGACGTTCCAGTTCGATGGCGTAGGCGCGGTTTTCTTCATCGCTGCGCCCGGAGATTTTCACGTCGAGCGGGGCCGGCGAACCGAAGTTGAGGATCTGGCTGCTGATGTCTGCCGGGAGGAATGCGAACTGGCTGCCGGGGAAGCTTTCGGGCAACGCTTCACGCAGTTTTTTCACGTAGTCGGCGGTGGGCGCATGGTCCTTTTTCAGGGTGACCTGGATATCGCCGTCCTGTGGGCCGATGGTGCCACTGCTGCTGTAGGCCATGTCGATGCCGCTCAGCGGGATGCCGATGTTGTCGACGATGGTGTCCAGTTCGTCGGCCGGAACGATCTCGCGAATCCGCGCTTCGATCCGGTCAAAGGCCGCCGCGCTCTCTTCGATGCGTGTGCCCAGCGGCAAGCGCACGTGCAGGGCCATGGCCCCGGCGTCGGTGGCCGGGAAGAAGTCCTGGCCCAGACTTGGCAGCAGTAGGAACGAGGCAAGGATGCACGCCAGAAAACCCACGATGAATCGCTTGCGTGCGCCCAGGGCCAGGGTCAGCAGGCCGTGATAAACGTCCCGCACGTTGGAGAAGTGACGCTCAAAACCCTGCTGGAAATTCAGCACCGATTGCAGCACCGCGTTGCGCTGCGGTTTGTGCTGGTCGCCCTCGTGATGGTTGATGAATTCATCTTCCGGGTGATGACCTTCACCTTGCTCCGGCACGTGCGGCTTGAGCAGGAACATCGCCAGGGTCGGCACCAGTGTTCGCGACAGAATGAACGAGCTGGCCATGGCGAAAATCACCGCCAATGCCATCGGACGGAACAGATAACCGGCGATACCTTGCAGCATGAACATCGGTACGAACACGATGCAAATACACAGCAGGGACACGAATGCCGGGCCGACGATTTGCTTGGCGCCGTCGAGGATCGCGTCCTTCACCGCCTTGCCTTGTTCCAGGTGCCAGTTGATGTTCTCGATGGTCACTGTGGCGTCGTCCACCAGGATCCCCACCGCTAACGCCAGCCCGCCGAGGGTCATGACGTTGAGAGTTTGCCCGGTGGCCGCCAGCAGGGCGATGGCCGAGAGTACCGCGAGGGGAATCGACGCGGCGATGATGATGGTCGAGCGCCAGCTGCCGAGGAACAGCAGGATCATCGCACTGGTCAGCAAGGCGGCGATGATGCCTTCCTGGGCCACGCTGCCCACCGACTGTTTGACGAACACCGAGGCGTCGCCGAGCAGCGAGGTCTTCAGCGACGGCGGCAGGGTTTCATTGATGCGCGGCAGCATCTGGCGGATGCCGTCGATGATCGAGAGCGTAGAGATGCTGCCGTTTTTCAGGGCCGGCATCAGCACCGCACGGTGGCCGTCGACGCGCACGATGTTGGTCTGCGGCGGCGAGCCGTCACGCACGTGGGCCACCTGGCCGATGGTGATGATCGCACCGTCGACTGTCTTGATCGGCAAGTCGTTGAGCTCATCAATCGCCTTCGGGCTGTTGTTGAGCAAAATCGTGTATTCGTTGGGGCCGAGTTTGGCGGTACCCACCGGGATAATCTGGTTCTGCAGGGCCAGGGCGTTGCCTACGTCCTGCGCCGAGAGGCCTTTGGCGGCCAGCGCCTGCGGGTCGAGGTCGAGGGTGATCTGGCGTTGCTTGCCGCCCATTGGCGTGGGCATGGCCAGGCCGGGCAGGGCGCTCAGGGGCAAGCGGATGTTGTTCTGCACCAGGTCGCGGATCTTCGCTTCCGACAAGCTGGGGCTGGAGAACGCCATCTGCAGAATCGGCACCGTAGAGGCGCTGTAGTTGAGGATCAGCGGCGGCGTAATGCCCGGTGGCATCTGCTTGAGCACGGTTTGTGACACCGCTGTTACCTGGGCGTTGGCGGTGCGGATATCCACGCCGGGCTGGAAGAAAATCTTCACGATGCCCATGCCGGGTAACGACTGCGATTCAATGTGCTCGATGTCGTTGACGGTGGTACTCAGGGAGCGTTCGTAGGTGTAGATCACGCGACCGGCCATGGCGTCCGGAGACAGGCCGTTGTACTGCCAAACCACCGCAACGACGGGGATGCCAATATCGGGAAATACGTCAGTGGGGGTACGCAAGGCCGCCATGGGCCCGATGATGCAGATGAAAATTGCCAGCACGATAAACGTGTAGGGCTTGAGCAGTGCGGTCTTTACCAGCCCGAGCATGCCGTAACCTCCAAAGGAGTTGGATTGCAAACGCTCGCAGTCTTGACGGACCCACCTAACACGCACCTTTCAGCCAGGTGAAGGAAGATTTAGTTAACGGCTGAAGATCCTTTCATATGTATTCATTTGTTCAACAATGGTGACAGTAACAAGCTGGATACCGATCGAACGGGAGCTGTTTCGCCTGTTCACTCTTTATCCATTTGGAGTTCTGCCATGTCTCTTAAACCCTTGTTGTTGATCCCGGCCTTGAGTGCGGTCCTGTTGTTGTCGGCGTGTGCCGGCCCGATGCCGAAGGCGGACCCGAGCGAAGCCTGGATCGGCTTGCAAGAGGAGGCACCCAACGACCTGATGGCCGAGCGGGTAGACGGTAAAAACATTAATGATGGCCGCTACTTCGAAGTGAAACCCGGCGCGCATCGCCTGGACGTCACCTTGTTTGAAGAAGAGGCGGGGGATGATAACCAGCAGGATTGTCGCGGGCATGTGACCTACGGCAACTTCAAGGCCGGCGAGCATTACACCCTGGTGGAATCCAGCCTGGGTACGACGGTGCGTGCCGAGTTGAAGGATAGCCACGGCAAGGAATTGGCGCAGACCGAAGACTTCAGTTGCATGCCTGGCTAAGGCGTCAGGCGTGGTGCCCGGCGGGTTTGTGCAGCTTGCCGGGTGCTGCGGGTTTTACGTGTGGGTGATGGTGCCGGCGGGTCACGCGCATCACGCCCCACAGCATGGCGGCGGCGACGGCCAGCCAGCCACAGATCAAAAGCAGAATCGTTGTTGTCAGGCTCATAAGTGCCTCCTTTCGCCCGGTGCCGGGCACACACTGTCTTCTCAATGGACAGTCTAGCTATCCGCAGGTTGCCTGCTATTGACCAATGGTCGTGTGCGTCCAACTTGTTTGCTCTATCGCCGGCCTTTTACTGCGCTGCAAGGCTATACCCGCGCCCCGGAGCGTCCTATGATCAGGGCCCACGTCGACCGTTGATCAAGTGAGTGAAGAAGTTGCGGTTTCCCTCGAACATTAAAACCTCCTGGTGGGTCGCCGCCTGTTTCATGGGGCTGGCGGCCTGTTCCTCGCATCCAAAACCCACGAGCATCCCGGGGCTGCCGGAGAGTGTCGAGCTCAAGGGCGTGCCGGCGTTTCGCGGTGAGACTTACCTCGGTGGCCCAGCCGCTCTGGCCAGCATGCTGTCTCAACAAGGCATTGTGATTACACCGGGGCTATTGGATAAGCCACTGCATTTGCCGGGCGCTGAAGCGGACCTTGAGCGCAACATGCAGGTGCTGGCCCGTGAATACGGGATGTTGGTGTACCCGCTGGAAGATCAGTTGCCGGCGCTGCTGGCACAGGTCGCGGCCGGGTACCCGGTGATGGCGCGTATCACCCAGGGCTCAACCTTCTGGGCCGGTCCGCGGTATGTCGTGGTGGTGGGTTACAACAAGCAGAAGAGCATGGTGTTGCTGCGTACAGGGTTGGCGCGACGCATGCCGATGGATTTCAGTGCGTTTGAGTCGGCGTGGAAAGACGGCGGCAAGTGGGCGGTACTGATTCAGCGGCCCACCCAGTTGCCGGTCAAGGTCGACGCCCAGCGCTGGCAGCAGGCTGCCAGCGCCACAGCCCAGGCGGGCCAGGAACAGGCGGCGGCCCAAGCAGTCAAGGCACTGGCCAGTCAGGCCAAATAAAAAAACGGCGCTCAAGGGCGCCGTTTTTTATGTCGCTATTTACGGATCAGCGGGACTCGGTGACCTGAACATTCGCCCGTGGGCGGTTCTTCAGGTTCTTGTCAGCCTTGTAGCGCAATGCGACGTCTGGCACCGAGCCGCTCTTGCCGGTTTCGACCCAGCTGCGGATGCGCCCGGCATCGGCAAAGTGGGTGAATTTGCCGAAGGCATCGAGGATCACCAGCGACACCGGGCGATTACCCATGCTGGTCACCAGCACCAGGCAATGGCCGGCCTGGTTGGTAAAGCCGGTCTTGGTCAGCTTGATGTCCCAGTTGGCGCGGTTGATCAGGTGGTCAGTGTTGGAGAAACCCAGGGTGTAGTTGGGTTTGCGGAACGAGACGGTCTTTTCCTTGGTGGTGCTCAACTGGCTGAGCATCGGGTACTTGCGTGCGGCGGCCAGCAGCTTGCTCAGGTCGCGGGCGGTGGACACGTTATGGATCGACAGGCCGGTAGGTTCCACATAATGGGTACTGGTCATGCCCAGTGCCTTGGCCTTGGCGTTCATCGCTGCGATGAAGGCCGGGTAGCCGCCCGGGTAGTGGTGGGCCAGGCTGGCGGCGGCGCGGTTTTCCGAGGACATCAGGGCAATCAGCAACATCTCCTTGCGCGGCATCTCGCTGCCGATCTTGACCCGGGAGAACACGCCTTTCATCTCTGGCGTGTCCTTGATGTTGATGTCGATGTATTCATCCATGTTCTGCTTGGCTTCCAGCACGATCAGGCCGGTCATCAGTTTGCTCACCGAGGCGATCGGCACGATGACATCCGGGTTGCTGGCATAGATGACTTTGTTGGTCTGCAGGTCTACCACCATCGCACTGCCGGAGGCGATGTGCAGGGTGGACATGTCGCGGGGAGCGGTGGTGGTTTCGCTTGCGCTCGCGAAGGTGCCTGTCAATGCAAAAAATAGGCTGACAATGGAAAGATGAATTTTCACGCGGATGAACTCGCTAAAAAAAGTAGGGATATACCGTTCTGCAACGGAGGTTCTGACAAATAACGTTACATTCTAGAAGTATGGATCAGAAACTGTCGAATGTTCTTCTAGAAACAGATGAAACCCCTTAAAAACAAAGAAAAAACTACTTTTTTTCGGCCAATAAAAAGCCCTGCGATAAGGCAGGGCTCTTTCAGAACGGCTGGTTATTAGACGTGCAGGGTTTCGGCGGCGTACAGGGTGTTTTCCAGCAGGCAGGCACGGGTCATCGGGCCGACACCACCGGGTACCGGGGTGATCCAGCCGGCACGGGGCAGGGCGGTTTCATACACCACATCGCCCACCAGCTTGCCATCGTCCTGGCGGTTGATGCCCACGTCGATGACGATGGCGCCTTCCTTGATCCACTCACCCTTGACCAGGCCCGGCTTGCCGGCGGCGACGACCACCAGGTCGGCGCGGCCAACGTGGCCGGCCAGGTCCTTGGTGAAGCGATGAGTCACGGTCACGGTGCAGCCGGCCAGCAGCAGTTCCATGGCCATCGGGCGACCGACGATGTTCGAGGCGCCGACGACGACGGCATCCAGGCCATACAGATCGACGCCGGTGCTTTCCAGCAGGGTCATGATGCCCTTCGGGGTGCACGGGCGCAGCAGCGGGATACGCTGGGCCAGGCGGCCGACGTTATAAGGGTGGAAACCGTCGACGTCCTTGTCCGGACGGATGCGTTCGAGCAATTTCGACGCGTCCAGATGCTCGGGCAATGGCAGTTGCAGCAGGATGCCGTCGATGGCCGGATCGTCGTTGAGGCTGTCGATCAGGTCGGTGAGGGCCTGTTGGGTGGTGTCTTCAGCCAAGTCGTAGGCTTTGGAAATAAAGCCGACCTCTTCACAGTCTTTACGCTTGTGCGAGACATAAACCTGAGAGGCAGGATCGCTGCCGACCAGGATCACCGCGAGGCCCGGCGTGCGCAGGCCTTGTTGGCTGCGCTCGGCGACTCGTTTGGCGATCTGCTGGCGCAGGCTGGCGGCGATTGATTTGCCGTCGATAAGTTGTGCAGTCATTACGCGTGATTAACCATCGAGAGGGGGAAGAAAAGTGCGCGCATTCTCGCATGCCATGGCGTGAGGGCAAAGGCGCTTGGTCTGCAAATTCCCCTAACCCCTTAAATAAAATGAATTTTTTATAAAAAGGATTTGACGGGTTTCGGGTCCATCTATACTATTCGTCGCACTTGTCGGGCACAGCCTAGCACTGGTTAGTTTGTAATCCTCCAAGAGTACAGATTAATAAGGCGCCCGTAGCTCAGCTGGATAGAGCATCCGCCTTCTAAGCGGATGGTCGCAGGTTCGAGTCCTGCCGGGTGCGCCATTAGGCAGCTTTGGCACAAGTAGCGCAATATGGTGGGCGTAGCTCAGTTGGTAGAGCACGGGATTGTGACTCCCGTTGTCGAGGGTTCGATCCCCTTCGTCCACCCCATATTTGAAAAGGCGCCAGATTAATAGTCTGGCGCCTTTGCTTTAAAAGCTTCAAGCGCGGATGTGGTGGAATTGGTAGACACACTGGATTTAGGTTCCAGCGCCGCAAGGTGTAAGAGTTCGAGTCTCTTCATCCGCACCAAATAAAGTTTCGTGAAGGCCTGCGGGTCGGCGCGAAGCTCAACAAATAGCCTTTTTGACGGGCTTTTTGGTCACGCAATATGGTGGGCGTAGCTCAGTTGGTAGAGCACGGGATTGTGACTCCCGTTGTCGAGGGTTCGATCCCCTTCGTCCACCCCATATTTCGAAAGGCGCCAGATTAATAGTCTGGCGCCTTTTTTGTTTCAGCGGTTTGAGTTTCAACGCAGTCGCAGGTGTTGGGCTGCAGGGCAGGGCGTTTCGTCGTATTTATGTTTCGCGATGATGCCGCACTGCTTGCCGGCCTTGTCCGCAGGGTCGGTTGTCAGGGAGATGATTGGCAACCGCTTCTATATATAGAAGGGTTGGCGCAGAGCCCTGGCATGATGGGATGTATTTGCCACCGGGGCGAGCTGCACTCGTGCATTCGCACCTATAAATTGCCTGCTGTTTTTTTACCCGTTTTCAGTAGGGTGACTTCTTGAGTTTGACCCACTAGAATGCATGCCCTTGATTCTGGGGTCGGAAACGGCCAGCTAACGTCTGTGCAACGAGGAATATCCATGCAAGTTTCTGTTGAAAATACTTCTGCTCTTGAGCGCCGCATGAGCATCACCGTGCCGGCCGAGCGCATCGAGACCCAGGTCAACAAGCGTCTGCAGCAGACTGCCCAAAAGGCCAAGATCGCTGGTTTCCGTCCAGGCAAAGTGCCAATGAGCGAAATCAAGCGCCGCTTCGGTGCTGATGCACGTCAGGAAGCTGTAGGTGACGTGATCCAGGCTTCCTTCTACGAAGCCGTTGTCGAGCAAAAGCTGAACCCGGCTGGCTCGCCCTCCATCGAGCCCAAGTCCCTGGAAGCAGGCAAGGATCTGGAATACGTTGCAATCTTCGAAGTGTTCCCTGAATTCGAAGTTGCCGGTTTCGATTCGATCGCCATCGAGCGCCTGAGCGCTGATGTTGCTGACTCCGACCTGGACAACATGCTGGAAATCCTGCGCAAGCAGAACACCCGTTTTGAAGTGGCCGATCGTGCTGCCCAGAACGAAGACCAGCTGAACATCGATTTCGTAGGCAAGGTTGACGGCGAAGCATTCGCTGGCGGCTCCGCCAAGGGTACTCAGCTGGTGCTGGGTTCCAACCGCATGATTCCTGGTTTCGAAGACGGCCTGGTTGGCGCCAAAGCCGGCGAAGAGCGCGTTCTGAACCTGACTTTCCCGGCTGACTATCAGAACCTGGACCTGGCTGGCAAAACCGCCGAGTTCACCGTGACCGTCAACACCGTTTCCGAGCCCAAGCTGCCGGAACTGAACGAAGAGTTCTTCAACCAGTTCGGTATCAAGGAAACCGGCATCGAAGGTTTCCGCACCGAAGTTCGCAAGAACATGGAGCGTGAACTGCGCCAGGCCATCAAATCCAAGGTCAAGAACCAGGTGATGGACGGTCTGCTGGCCGCCAACCCGATCGAAGTGCCGAAGGCCCTGCTGTCCAACGAAGTTGATCGTCTGCGCGTGCAGGCTGTTCAGCAGTTCGGCGGCAACATCAAGCCTGACCAACTGCCGGCCGAACTGTTCGAAGAACAGGCCAAGCGCCGCGTTGTACTGGGTCTGATCGTGGCTGAAGTGGTCAAGCAATTCGACCTCAAGCCTGACGAAACCCGCGTTCGCGAAATGATCCAGGAAATGGCTTCGGCCTACCAGGAGCCTGAGGCTGTTGTGTCCTGGTACTACAAGAACGACCAGCAGCTGAACGAAGTGCGTTCGGTTGTGCTGGAAGAGCAAGTTGTGGATACTGTTCTGCAGAAGGCTAAGGTGACCGATAAAGCGGTCTCTTACGAAGAAGCAGTCAAGCCGGCTGAAGCAGCACAAGCCGACTGATCGCTCAACTCGTTTGAAAATACACCCATAAGCCAGCCTCGCGCTGGCTTATGCGTATTCAAGACATGACTATTTGGGAGTAACTGCAGAGCATGTTCCGTAATTCGTATATTCAGCAGAACTCTGATATCCAGGCCGCTGGCGGCCTGGTCCCGATGGTTGTCGAGCAATCTGCTCGTGGCGAACGCGCCTATGACATCTACTCGCGCCTGCTCAAGGAGCGAGTGATCTTTCTGGTTGGTCCGGTAGAGGACTACATGGCCAACCTGATTTGTGCGCAGCTGCTGTTCCTTGAAGCGGAAAATCCGGACAAGGACATCCATCTCTACATCAACTCCCCGGGCGGTTCGGTGACAGCGGGCATGTCGATCTACGACACCATGCAGTTCATCAAGCCGAACGTATCGACCACCTGTATCGGTCAGGCGTGCAGCATGGGTGCTTTCCTGCTGACCGCTGGTGCTGAGGGCAAGCGTTACTGCCTGCCGAACTCACGCGTGATGATTCACCAGCCACTGGGCGGTTTCCAGGGCCAGGCATCGGACATCGAAATCCATGCCAAGGAAATCCTCTTCATTCGTGAGCGTCTCAACACGCTGATGGCCAAACATAGCGGGCATACCCTGGAAGAGATCGAGCGCGACACCAACCGTGACAATTTCATGAGCGCCGAAGCGGCTCGTGAATACGGGTTGATCGACGCAGTGATCGAAAAGCGCCCCGCTTAATATAAGCAGCTCAAAATAGGGCTGGTCGGCAGGTCCGACCACCAGTGGACTTGAAAAAGCCCTCAATAGCCTTCATCTTGTGTTGCAAGCCTATCGGATTTGGATCGAACGAATGACTGACACCCGCAACGGCGAGGACAACGGCAAGCTGCTCTATTGCTCCTTCTGTGGCAAAAGCCAGCATGAAGTACGCAAGTTGATTGCCGGCCCCTCGGTCTTTATCTGCGACGAGTGCGTCGACCTGTGCAATGACATCATCCGTGAGGAGGTGCAGGAAGCCCAGGCCGAAAGCAGCGCGCATAAATTGCCTTCGCCTAAAGAAATCAGCGGCATCCTTGATCAGTATGTGATTGGTCAAGAGCGTGCAAAGAAGGTTCTGGCCGTAGCGGTGTACAACCACTACAAGCGTCTGAACCAGCGTGACAAGAAAAGTGACGACGTCGAGCTCGGCAAAAGCAACATCTTGCTGATCGGCCCTACAGGCTCGGGTAAAACCCTGCTTGCAGAGACCCTGGCTCGCCTGCTGAACGTTCCCTTCACCATCGCCGACGCAACCACTCTTACCGAGGCCGGTTACGTAGGTGAAGACGTCGAGAACATCATTCAGAAGCTGCTGCAGAAATGCGACTACGACGTGGAGAAGGCCCAGATGGGCATTGTCTACATCGATGAAATCGACAAGATTTCGCGCAAATCCGACAACCCGTCGATCACCCGGGACGTTTCCGGTGAAGGCGTGCAGCAAGCGCTGTTGAAACTGATCGAAGGCACGGTTGCTTCCGTACCGCCACAAGGCGGCCGCAAGCACCCGCAGCAGGAATTCCTTCAGGTTGATACGCGCAACATCCTGTTCATCTGTGGCGGTGCGTTCTCCGGCCTGGAAAAGGTTATTCAAAACCGTTCCACCCGTGGCGGCATTGGCTTCAGTGCAGAAGTACGCAGCAAGGAAGAAGGCAAGAAAGTCGGTGAATCCCTGCGTGAAGTCGAGCCTGACGATTTGGTCAAGTTCGGTCTGATCCCGGAATTCGTTGGCCGTCTGCCGGTCCTGGCGACGCTGGACGAGCTGGATGAGGCTGCGTTGATGCAGATCCTCACCGAGCCGAAAAACGCCCTGACCAAGCAATACGCCAAGCTGTTCGAGATGGAAGGTGTGGACCTCGAGTTCCGTGCTGACGCGCTCAAATCGGTGGCCAAGCGGGCACTGGAGCGCAAGACCGGCGCCCGTGGTTTGCGCTCGATCCTCGAAGGCGTACTGCTCGACACCATGTACGAAATCCCCTCGCAGTCCGAGGTGAGTAAAGTGGTGATCGACGAAAGCGTTATAGAAGGCAAGTCCAAGCCACTGTATATCTACGAAAACAGTGAGCCGGCTGCCAAGGCTGCGCCAGACGCGTAAGCGTTGCACCGCCGAGCTGTACAAAATAAAGGGGCCTTAAGGGGCCCCTTTGTTTTTACTGCGTTTAACTGATGCCATTACGCTTGTTTTTTTTGCAGGCAGCCCCCATCTTGGTTTCAAGCTTACTTTCATCTGTCATAGAGGCGAAATCATGAAGACAACCATCGAATTGCCTCTCCTGCCGTTGCGTGATGTCGTCGTCTATCCGCACATGGTTATCCCGCTGTTCGTGGGGCGCGAGAAGTCTATCGAAGCCCTCGAGGCCGCGATGACGGGCGACAAGCAGATCCTGCTGCTGGCCCAGAGAAATCCTGCTGACGATGATCCGGGCGAAGATGCCCTGTATCGCGTTGGTACCGTTGCAACTGTCCTGCAACTGCTCAAGCTGCCTGATGGCACCGTCAAGGTGCTGGTGGAAGGCGAGCAGCGCGGTGCGGTCGAGCGCTTCATGGAAGTGGACGGCCACCTGCGTGCCGAAGTGGCGCTGATCGACGAAGTCGACGCCCCTGAGCGCGAATCCGAAGTGTTCGTTCGCAGCCTGCTGTCCCAGTTCGAGCAATACGTGCAACTGGGCAAGAAAGTCCCCGCAGAAGTCCTCTCTTCCCTCAACAGCATTGATGAGCCAAGCCGCCTGGTCGACACCATGGCCGCGCACATGGCGCTGAAAATCGAGCAGAAGCAGGACATTCTCGAGATCATCGATTTGTCGGCCCGGGTCGAACACGTCCTGGCGCTGCTGGATGCCGAAATCGACCTGCTGCAGGTTGAGAAGCGCATTCGCGGCCGTGTCAAAAAGCAAATGGAGCGCAGCCAGCGCGAGTACTACCTGAATGAGCAGATGAAGGCCATTCAGAAAGAGCTGGGCGACAGCGAGGAAGGCCACAACGAAATCGAGGAGCTGAAAAAGCGCATCGATGCCGCCGGCCTGCCGAAAGACGCGTTGACCAAGGCCACTGCCGAGCTGAACAAGCTCAAGCAAATGTCGCCGATGTCGGCCGAAGCCACCGTGGTTCGTTCGTATATCGACTGGCTGGTGCAGGTGCCGTGGAAGGCCCAGACCAAAGTGCGCCTGGACCTGGCCCGCGCCGAAGATATTCTCGATGCCGATCACTACGGCCTCGAAGAAGTCAAGGAACGCATCCTCGAATACCTCGCCGTGCAAAAGCGCGTGAAGAAGATTCGTGGTCCGGTGTTGTGCCTGGTCGGTCCTCCTGGTGTGGGTAAAACCTCGCTGGCGGAGTCGATTGCCCACGCCACCAACCGCAAATTTGTGCGCATGGCCCTGGGCGGTGTGCGTGATGAAGCGGAAATCCGTGGTCATCGCCGGACTTACATCGGTTCGATGCCAGGAAGATTGATTCAAAAGATGACAAAGGTGGGTGTGCGCAACCCGCTGTTCCTGCTCGATGAAATCGACAAGATGGGCAGCGACATGCGTGGCGACCCGGCGTCTGCTTTGTTGGAAGTGCTCGACCCCGAGCAGAACCACAATTTCAACGACCATTACCTGGAAGTCGACTACGACCTGTCCGACGTAATGTTCCTGTGCACCTCCAACTCGATGAATATTCCGCCAGCCTTGCTGGACCGGATGGAGGTGATTCGTCTGCCGGGTTACACCGAAGACGAGAAGATCAACATCGCCGTCAAATACCTCTCGCCCAAGCAGATTGCGGCCAACGGCCTGAAAAAAGGCGAGATCGAATTTGATGCCGACGCGATCCGCGACATCATTCGTTTCTACACCCGCGAGGCCGGTGTACGGGGCCTTGAGCGTCAACTGGCGAAGATCTGCCGTAAGGCCGTGAAGGAACATGCGCTGGAAAAACGCTTCTCGGTGAAGGTCACCGCGGACCTGCTGGAACACTTCCTGGGCGTGCGCAAATTCCGCTACGGCCTGGCTGAGCAGCAGGACCAGGTAGGCCAGGTCACTGGCCTGGCGTGGACCCAGGTGGGCGGCGAATTGCTGACCATCGAGGCCGCCGTGATCCCGGGCAAAGGGCAACTGATCAAGACCGGTTCCCTGGGTGACGTGATGGTTGAATCCATCACCGCCGCGCAGACCGTGGTGCGCAGCCGCGCCAAGAGCCTGGGGATCCCCCTGGACTTCCACGAGAAGCACGACACCCACATCCACATGCCGGAAGGGGCAACGCCTAAAGACGGTCCTAGCGCAGGCGTAGGCATGTGCACGGCACTGGTATCAGCCCTGACCGGCATTCCGGTGCGCGCCGATGTCGCCATGACCGGGGAAATCACCCTGCGTGGCCAGGTACTGGCCATTGGTGGCCTCAAAGAGAAATTGCTGGCTGCACACCGCGGTGGTATCAAGACTGTGATCATTCCTGAAGAGAATGTTCGCGACTTGAAGGAGATTCCTGACAACATCAAGCAGGATCTGCAGATTAAACCGGTTAAATGGATTGACGAGGTCCTGCAAATTGCGCTGCAATACGCGCCGGAGCCCTTGCCGGATGTGGCTCCGGAGATAGTTGCAAAGGATGAAAAACGCGAGACTGACTCTAAGGAAAGAATTAGCACGCATTAATACGTTTAAGCCTGGGGGCTTCCTTGACAGCTTTTTAGAGCCCTTGTTATAAAGCGGCTCTTAAGTGTCTGTAGGCCATTCAGCACTGGTTTTTGCTTTCACCAAAAAACTTAGAATCATACTCAATAGATATAAGGGGACTTAGAGTGAACAAGTCGGAACTGATTGATGCTATCGCTGCATCTGCTGATATCCCGAAAGCCGCTGCTGGCCGTGCGCTGGACGCAGTAATCGAATCCGTCACTGGCGCTCTCAAGGCCGGCGACTCTGTGGTACTGGTTGGTTTCGGTACTTTCTCTGTGACCGATCGTCCAGCTCGCACTGGCCGTAACCCACAGACTGGCAAGGCTCTGCAAATCGCCGCTGCCAAAAAACCAGGTTTCAAAGCCGGTAAAGCCCTGAAAGAAGCCGTTAACTAAGCTTCGCTCAAGCCTTACCCATCCGGGTCGGACGCAGGTCTGACCTGGCAGCGGAGCGGCAGCTGACCCGAGTATCCATCGGGTCGCCACGCCGGGGGTGTGGGTTCAAACCCCCGTCCGCTCCGCCAGTTACGAGAAGGCGCATCCTCGGATGCGCCTTTCTTCTATCCGGACTCTACCCACGCTCCACGGTTGCCTAATTTTGAAGTTCAACCGTTTCTGGGGGACGCATGCTGCAGAATATCAGGGACAATTCACAAGGCTGGATTGCCAAGACCATTATCGGGATCATCGTCGCATTGATGGCGTTCACCGGTATCGAGGCTATTTTTCAGGCTTCGACCAACAACAAGCAGGACGTGGCCAAGGTCAACGGTGAAGAAATCACCCAAAGCGAACTGGGCCAGGCCGTCGACATGCAACGTCGCCAGCTGATGCAACAGCTGGGCAAGGACTTCGATGCTTCCTTGCTGGACGAAAAGCTGCTGCGCGACGCCGCCCTCAAGGGCCTGATCGATCGCAAGCTGCTGCTGCAAGGCGCGGCCGATTCGAAATTCGCTTTCTCCGAAGCTGCGCTGGATCAAGTGATCCTGCAGACGCCGGAATTCCAGGTGGATGGCCAGTTCAACGCTGAGCGTTTCGACCAGGTGATCCGTCAGCTGGGCTACAGCCGTATGCAATTCCGTCAGATGCTGAGCCAGGAAATGCTGATCGGCCAGGTTCGTGCAGGCATTGCCGGCAGCGGTTTTGTGACTGATGCCGAAGTGCTCGCGTTCGCCCGTCTGGAAAAACAGACCCGCGATTTTGCCACCGTCAGCGTCAAGGCCGACCCTGCAGCAGTGAAGATCACTGACGACGAGGTCAAGGCTTACTACGACCAGCACGCCAAGGAGTTCATGACCCCGGACCAGGTGGTCATCGACTATCTGGAGCTGAAGAAGGCTTCCTTCTTCGACCAGGTCGCGGTCAAGGACGATGAGCTGCAAGCCCTCTATCAGAAAGAAACCGCCAACCTCGCTGAACAGCGTCGCGCGGCGCACATCCTGATTGAAGTCAACGACAAGACCACCGACGAGCAGGCCAAGGCCAAGATCGAAGAGATCCAGGCACGCCTGGCCAAGGGCGAGAAATTCGAAGCCCTGGCCAAGGAGTTCTCCCAGGATCCGGGTTCTGCGAACAACGGCGGTGACCTCGGTTTCGCTGGCCCTGGTGTCTACGACCCTGCCTTCGAAACAGCGCTGTATGCACTGAACAAGGACCAGGTCTCGGCACCGGTGCGTTCCAGCTTCGGCTGGCACCTGATCAAGCTGTTGGGTGTTGAAGCACCAGAAGTGCCATCGTTCGCCAGCCTGAAAGACAAGCTGACCCGCGAGCTCAAGACCCAGCAGGTTGAACAGCGTTTCGTCGACGCGACCAAGCAACTGGAGGACGCTGCATTCGAAGCTTCCGACCTGGCCCAGCCGGCGTCGGATCTGAAGCTGACCGTGCACACTTCCGCGCCGTTTGGCCGTGAAGGTGGCGAAGGCATCGCTGCCAACCGTGCCGTAGTGACCGCTGCATTCAGCCCTGAAGTACTGGATGAAGGTGCCAACAGCACCGCCATCGAACTGGACCCGGAAACCATCGTGGTGCTGCGTGCCAAAGAGCACCTGAAGCCTACCCAGCTGCCGCTGGAAAGCGTTGCCACTGCCATCCGTGCCCAGTTGACCAAGGAGCGCGCGAGCGCTGCGGCGAAGACTCACGCGGACGAGCTGATTGCCAACCTGCGTGATGGCAAGACACCGCTGAACCAGCCGGTGGATGGCCAGGCCTGGAAAGTCACCGAAGCGGCCACCCGTGGCCAGGAAGGCGTCGAGCCAGCCGTGCTGCAAGCCCTGTTCCGCATGCCAAAGCCTGCGGCCAAGGACAAGCCGACCTTCACCAGCGTGACCCTGCCAGACGGTAGCCTGGTGATCGTGCGCTTGAACGCGGTCAATGAAGCCGCTGCACCGACCGATGACGAGAAGGCTCAGTACCGCCGCTTCCTCGCGTCCCGTGTCGGCCAGCAAGACTTCGCCGCCTATCGCAAGCAGTTGGAAACCAAGGCTGAGATCAAGAAGTTCTGATCTCGTAACAGCCTGAATAAACAGACCCCGGCCTGAAGAGGCCGGGGTCTTTTTTTATCCACTAATCAGCTGACTCAACCAGTCTTGATTCAACGCGCAAACTTGAGCTTGCCCCAACTCAGGCCAATCACAGCCGCCAGGGTCGAAGCGCTCAGCACACTCAGCTTGGCAGCCGACAGCAGCGTCGGATCGGAGAAGGCCAGCGACGAGATGAAGATCGACATGGTAAAACCGATCCCCGCCAGCAGGCCCACCAGGGCGATGCCGTTCCAGGTCACGCCCTCCGGCAATTGGCAGATGTTCAGTTTGACCAGCACCACGCTCGCCAGCATCACACCGAGCGGCTTGCCGAGCACCAGGGCCAGGATGACCCCCATGAACACGCCGTGGGGCAGTGGATCGTCCAGGTTGAACCCTTGCAGGCTCACTCCGGCGTTGGCCAGGGCAAACAGTGGCATGACGCCAAAGGCCACCCATGGGTGTAACCCGGCTTGAATCCGCTGCACCGGCGGCAACATTTCCCGTTGGGCCTGTCTCAATTGCTTCAACGGTTTGGCGACTTGATGGGCACTTTCAGCCGATTGTGAAAGCCGCTCCATCAGCTCGTTGAACGTGCGCCCGATGGTGTCCAGAGGGCGTTCCCGGGTGGGCCTGGACGTGACGGGTGTCATCATGCCCAGCATCACGCCGGCAAGCGTAGGATGCACGCCGGTCTTGAGCAGCCCAAACCAGACAATCGCCCCCGGCAACAGGTACACCACCGCCTTGCCAATTCCCATCCGCTGAAAAACCAGCACCAGCGCCAGCCCGCAGGCCGCGATCACCAGGCCCATGTAGTCCAGGCTGGCGGTATAGAAAATCGCGATGATCAGGATGGCGACGATGTCATCAATGATCGCCAGCGCCAGCAGCAGGATGCGCACGCCGGCGGGGATGGATTTACCCAACAGCGCCAGCACACCCACGGCAAATGCAATGTCGGTGGCAGTGGGCACTGCCCAGCCACTGGCCGCTACGGTGCCATGGTTGAGCAGGGTGTAAATCAGCGCCGGCATCAGCACGCCACCCAGTGCCGCGCCGAGGGGCAGGGTGGCCAGTTTCAGGTTGGCGAGTGCGCCGTCCCTGATCTCCTGGCGAATCTCGGCGCCCACCACCAGGAAGAAGATGGTCATCAGCCCATCGTTCACCAGGAAGTGCAACGAGCGCGAGACCGTGAAGTCTCCCAGCCCGATAGTGAGTGGGGTGTTCCAGAAGTGTTCGTAGGAATCTGCGACGGGGCTGTTGGCCCAGACCAGCGCGACGATCGCTGCCAGCAGCAACACGATACCGCTGACTGCTTCGATCCTTGAAAACCGCTCCAATGCGGACAGGGCGCCTTCGACCAGAACCTGGGGGCGCGGAATAGCAGGGTGTTTATCAGGCACGACAAGTCTCCATTGGCGGCCCGACCAATGCTTATCCTTTAACCTGCGCTGTGCCGTATGCAGCAGCGCACCCGGTGCGATCATAAGAGTTAAGAAACATCACGTCACGTTTCGTTTAAACATCGGTTAAACGCAGCGTCGCGATCAGCGCCAGTACGACCAACGCGGCGACCGCCCATGGAAACGATGTCACTCCCCACCCTTGCAACAACATGCCGCCGAGTAGTCCGCCACCGGCGATGCCCAGGTTCCACACCGTCACCAGCATCGACTGTGCGGCATCGGCTGAATCCCCGGCCGACTTGGCCAGCGCCGTTTGCAGCAATGCCGGCAAACCGCCAAACGCCAGCCCCCATAACGCCACCGTGGTGTAGATCACCGTCGCCGAGGTGATCCAGAACGCCAGCGCCAGGGCCGACAGCGCGAACATTGCGCAGCTGATTACCAATAAGGCGCGCAGCCGCTGATCAATCAGCGCGCCGACGATCCAGATACCCAGCAGCGCCGCCAGGCCAAACACCAGCAGCACCTGGTCGATGTCCGCTGCAATCCCGGCAGGTACCAGGAACGGCGCGATATAGGTGTAGAGAATGTTATGAGCCAGTACGTAGGTGAAAGTCACAAACAGCACCGGACGAATCCCTGGCAGTGCCAGCACCTGGCGCAGCCCCAGGCGTTTTTCCGCCTGTTGCCCGGCAAAGTCCGGGACCTGCCAGCGCACCCAGGCCAGCAGCACAACCGTCAGGCCGGACATGATCGCGAAGCTCAGGCGCCAGCCAACCGTGGTGCCCAGGAATGTCCCGGCCGGTACACCCAGTGACAGCGCCAATGGCGCGCCGAGCATGGCCACGGCAATGGCCCTGCCTTGCAGGTGCGGCGCAACCATGCGGCTGGCATAACCGGCCAGCAGCGCCCAGAGCAATCCCGCGAACACCCCGGCGAAGAACCTGGCCACCAGGGTCAGCAGGTAATCGCTGGAAAACGCCGTCACACTGTTGACCAAGGCAAACCCGCCGATGGCAATCATCAGCAATGGCCGCCGGCGCCAGCCCCGGGTGGCGATGGTCAGGGGAATCGCGGCCAACAGCGAGCCCAGGGCGTACAGGGTCACCAACTGGCCCACCAACGCTTCGGACACCCCGAGGCCGGCGCCCATTTGCGGGAGCAAACCCGCCGGCATGGCTTCGGTGAGGATGGTGATGAAACCGGCGGTAGCCAATGCCAACAGACCGCCCAGAGGCAGTCGTTCACGGCTCACCGCGCGGGTCGTGGAAGATAGGGCGCTGTCACTCATGTTTTCTGGGCTCCGGTTTTCAGACGAAAGGGCAGGGAGCCAGAGTAGGGTGCTGCACGGTGGAGAAAAACAGGCTAAGGTTCCGAACTTATCGGACGCCAATGTCCGCAATCCTCGGGAGCGAGACGATGGACAGCCTGGGCAGTATTTCAGTGTTTGTGCAGGTGGCCGAAACCCGCAGCTTTACCGAGGCCGGGCGCATGCTGGGGGTGTCGTCCTCGGCGATTGGCAAAAGCATCGCGCGCATCGAAGAGCGCCTGGGGGTGCGGCTGTTCCATCGCAGCACCCGCAGTATCACGTTGACCAGCGAGGGCGCACTGTTTCTCGAACGCTCCCGGCGCATCCTGGCGGAAGTCGAAGCCGCAGAACAGGAACTGAGCCAGGCATCCGCCACCCCCAGAGGCAAGTTGCGCGTCAGCCTGCCGCAAGTGCGCGGCTTGTTGATGCCGGTACTGACGGATTTCATGCGCGCCTATCCCGAGATCGAGCTGGACGTGGACTTCTCCGACCGCATGGTGGATGTGATCGAGGAGGGTTTCGACGCGGTGATCCGCACCGGCAAGCCCGAGGACTCACGCTTGATGGCGCGCCACCTCGGGTATTACCGCCTGGTGCTGGTGGCGTCCCCGGAGTACCTGCGCCTGCACGGTACGCCGCGCCAGCCCCGGGATTTGAGCGACCACGCCTGCCTGCGCCACAAATTCTGCGCCACCGGCAAGCTGGAAACCTGGCCACTGCGCCCGGAGCCGGGCCTGCCGGAGCCGACCCTGCGTGCGCCGCTGGTCTCCACCACCATCGAATCACTGATGCACGTGGCCCATGAAGGCCTGGGGATTGCCTGCCTGCCAGACTTCATGGTTCGCGAATCGGTGGAGCAGGGCCGGCTGCAACGGGTGCTGGACTATTACCTGGAGCACAGCGGCAGCTTCTGGATGCTCTGGCCATCAAGTCGCCATGCCTCGGCGAAATTGCGTGTGTTTATCGACCATATGGGCGAGCGGCTTTTTCCTGCGGACACCGTCCCGTAAGGTTGTGACGTTTTACCGACAGGAATTCGCGCGCCGAGGCCACGTTCTGTTGCACAATACCGCCCTGACTGTTTTCCTCAGGATTTTCGATGTCGACATCATTTCACTTGCGTAGCCTCGGGTTGGCGCTGGTGCTGGCGGGCGCTGCGGGCTGCTCGTCACCCAAGACCGCTATTTATGAACATGAGAACTTCGACGACTCCGGCACGTTTTCCCGTGATTACCCGGTCAGTGACACGGCGGCCTGCGAAGCGGCGCGGCGTGCGCTGTTGAGCCAGGGTTACATCATCACCAGCAGCGATCCAAAGCTGGTGGCGGGTAACAAGAGCTTCCAGCAGACCGGCGAAACTCACCTGCAGATCAGCTTCAACGTGGTGTGTGCCGACGATGGCAGCGGCAATCATCACTCGACGATGTTCGCCAACGCCTTGCAGGATCGCTACGCCTTGAAGAAGGTCAACAACTCCGCCAGCCTCGGTGTGGGTGTGTTGGGTTCGGTGTCGATGCCGATTGGCTCCACCGACGACTCCATGGTCAAGGTGGCCAGCGAGACGGTGTCTGCGCCGAAGTTTTATGAGCGTTATTTCGCCCTGGTGGACGTTTTCCTGCCCCAGGAAGTGAAAAAGGCAGCGCATATTCCAGAGAAACCCAAGGCTGACCTGGGCATCCCGGAACCTAAGGCAGCTCCGGCGGCCGATAAGGCCGATAAGGCCGATAAGGTTGAAGCGCCGAAAGAAGTGCCAAAAGAAACGCCGGCCACACCGGCAGCCCCAGTGACGCCGGCGGTAGAGCCAGCGGCATCGGAGCCGGTGGTACCACCGGCGGAACCCGCGCCGATTGCACCAAAGGAAGCCCCGGCACCTGCGCCAGAGGCCACCACTCCTGCGCTGCCGGCGCCGACCGAAGCGATTCCGCCTCTGCCGACGCCTGCGCAGTAACTACACCGCTACGGGGTTGGCCTTGTCGACGTTGATCCCGTAGCGGCTGATCGCCTCCGCCACCCTGGCGCGGCTGATCAGGCCGTCATCCGCCAGCGCCTTCAGGGCCGCCAGGGCAATGAAATACCGGTCCACCTCGAAGAACTCGCGCAAGGTTTCGCGGGTATCCGATTGCCCGAAGCCATCGGTGCCCAGCGCCACAAAGCGCCGGCCCGGTACAAACGGGCGAATCTGATCGGCAAAGATTTTCATGTAGTCGGTGGCGACCACCACGGGCCCGGGCTGGCCCTCAAGGCACTGCTCGACATAGCTGGTACGCGGTTCGCTTTCAGGATGCAGCAGGTTCCAGCGCTCCACGGCATGGCCTTCCCGGCGCAGCTCGGTCAGGCTGGTGACACTCCACACATCGCTGGCCACGGCAAAATCATCGCGCAGCAGGTCCGCGGCGGCGATGACTTCCCGCAGGATCGAACCGCTGCCCATCAGTTGTACCCGTGGTTGCGTGGTGTCTTCAGCCGCCTTCAACCGATACATACCCTTGAGAATCCCGTCCTCGACGCCTTCGGGCATCGCCGGGTGCGGGTAGTTTTCGTTGAGCAGGGTGATGTAGTAGTAGATGTCCTCTTGCTCGACGTACATCCGGCGCATGCCTTCGCGAATGATCACCGCCAGCTCGAAGGCAAACGTCGGATCGTAGGAAATGCAGCACGGGATCACCGACGACAGCACATGGCTGTGGCCATCGTCATGCTGCAGGCCTTCGCCCATCAGCGTGGTGCGCCCGGCCGTCGCCCCCAGCAGAAAGCCCCGCGCCCGTGCATCACCTGCGGCCCAGGCGAGGTCGCCGACCCGCTGGAAGCCGAACATCGAATAGAAAATGTAGAACGGTACGGTCATCAAGCCGTGGTTGGCGTAGGACGTACTTGCTGCGATCCACGAGGAAATGGCGCCGGATTCATTCAGGCCTTCCTGCATGATCTGTCCGTCCTTGCTCTCCTTGTAGTAGGACAGCTGGCCGGCATCTTGTGGGGTGTAGAGCTGGCCGACGGCGGAGTGAATGCCGATCTGGCGGAACAGGCTTTCCATGCCAAAGGTGCGGGACTCGTCCGGCACGATGGGCACGATCAGTTTGCCCAGGTTCGGATCCTTGAGCAGGGTGCCGAGGATGCGCACAAAGGCCATGGTGGTGGAGATCGCGCGTTCGCCGGTGTCCTTGAGCTGGGTGGCGAAGGCATCCAGTTCCGGGATCTTCAGCGACTCGACCGCGCTATGGCGAGCCGGTACGTAGCCGCCCAGTGACTGGCGGCGGGCGGCGAAATAGCGGGCTTCTTCGCTGTCGGCGGCCGGTTTGAGATACGGGATTTCAGCCAGTTGGTCGTCGGCCACTTCCAGCCCGAAGCGATCGCGGAAGGCTTTGACGGCTTCAGCGCCCATCTTTTTCAGCTGGTGGTTGATGTTCTGGCCTTCGCCGGCCTCGCCCATGCCGAAGCCCTTGACGGTTTTCGCCAGGATCACCGTCGGCTGGCCGCTGTGACGCACGGCGGCGGCATAGGCGTTGTAGACCTTGTCCGGGTCATGGCCGCCCCGTGAGAGTTTCCAGATGTCGTCGTCGGACATGTCTGCCACCAGCGCCAGCAACTCCGGGTATTTGCCGAAGAAGTGTTCCCGCACGTAGGCGCCGTTTTGTGATTTGTAGTTTTGATAGTCGCCGTCCACGCACTCCATCATGCGCTGGCGCAGCAAGCCGCTTTTATCCTTTTCCAGCAGCGCATCCCAGCCGCCGCCCCAGATTACCTTGATCACGTTCCAGCCGGCGGCGCGGTACAGGCTTTCGAATTCCTGGATCACCTTGGCATTGCCGCGAACTGGGCCATCGAGGCGTTGCAGGTTGCAGTTGACCACGAAGATCAGGTTGTCGAGCTTCTCGCGCCCGGCCAGGGAAATGGCTGCCAGGGATTCCGGCTGATCCATCTCGCCATCACCGAGGAACGCCCACACCTTGCGGCCCTGGTGCTGCTTGAGGTCGCGGAACTCCAGGTAGCGCATGAAGCGCGCCTGATACGCGGCGGTAATCGGTCCGAGCCCCATGGAAACCGTAGGAAACTGCCAGAAGTCCGGCATCAGGCGAGGGTGCGGATAGGATGACAAACCGTCGCCACCGGCTTCCCGGCGGAAGTTGTCCAGCTGCGCTTCGCTGATCCGGCCTTCGAGGTACGCCCGCCCGTAAATGCCCGGCGCGGAGTGGCCCTGGATGTACACCAGGTCGCCATCGAAGCTTTCAGTTCGGCCACGGAAGAAATGGTCGAAGCCTACGTCATACAGCACCGCAGCCGACGCATAGGTTGCGATATGCCCGCCCACGCCGGAATGTTTCCCCGCGCGCAGCACCATGGCCATGGCGTTCCAGCGGATAAACGCATTCAGCCGGCGCTCGGTGGCCAGGTTGCCGGGGTAGGGCAGCTGGCGGTCTACCGGGATGGTGTTGACGTACGGCGTGGTCACCCGCCCGTAGAAGTCGCCATGCCGCGCCACGTCGAAATCCAGCAACTGATCAATCAGGTAATGCGCGCGCGGGCGGCCTTCGGTGGACAGCACCGATTCGATGGACTCCAGCCATTCGCGGGTTTCCTGTGGATCGTCGTCGAGGCGTACTGCAGTGTTCGGGGTCATGTCAGGCTCCAGGGTGGACGGGTTTCAGCGTGTGGGCTCCTTGTGGGAGCTTTGCGAATGTAGTTGCAATTGCAACTACATGGCTGAATCTAGCGCGGGATGAGCTACTATTGCAACCTTCTTGAAATTCCCCGGATGGTGTTGCATGTCGTCGAAAGAGCCTGATGTCTGGTTCCGTTTTGTTCGGGCCCACAGGACGGTCATCCGTGAAATCGAACGGCGCCTGGCCGATGCCGGTCTGCCGCCGTATGCCTGGTACGACGCTTTGTGGGGCCTGGAAAGTGGCCCCGATGGCACCCGGCGCATGCACGAATTGGCCGATGTGCTGGCCATCGAACGCTACAACCTGACGCGCCTGGTCGACCGCCTGGAAAAGGACGGCCTGGTGGTGCGTTCGCGCTCCGACGGTGACGGGCGTGCTGCCTTTGTCTCGATCACCGACGCGGGCCGGGTATTGCGTAAAAAGATGTGGAAAATCTACGAAAGCAGCGTGGATGAATTGTTTTTGTCGCAGCTCGACAGCGAGCAACGCCGGGTTTTTGCCGAGGCATTGGAGCGTACCGCGGGGCTGGCGATGGAGGCGGGCGTGCAGACCCGCGGGCGGCGTAAGACCTGAAGCAAATATCAGAGGGCACCGAGATCCAGGGTGGGAGCTGGCTTGCCTGCGATAGCGGACGGTCTGCCAAAGTATCGGCGCCTGGCACCCCGCTATCGCAGGCAAGCCAGCTCCCACATTTGATCGCATTCCATTCATCTAAGGTGATATCGATGCAGGGCGGCTTCTACCTGTTCTACTTCGATAACGCCGTCATCCGCCAGCGCCTTCAACGCCAACACCGCTATCCAGTAGCGACTGGGTGCTGACGTTTCCACGGAGCCCGCACCCAACGCCACAAACCGCGCATCCACATGCCCCGCCAATTGATCGACGATCGGCTGCGGATACCCGGTGACTGCGACCACCGGCGCGCCATCCCCAGCCAGGCAATCCCTTAGATGACAACTGCGCTTCGGTGCCAACGGGTGCAGGCGGTTCCAGCGTTGCGCTGCATCCGCTTCGCGGGCCAGCCGTGTATAGCTGGGGCAACTCCACAGTTGCGCCTCGACGTTCCAATCCGTCTCGAGCAACTGCGCGGCGTGCACGACTTCTTCAAACGCTCGACCCGCACCCAGCAACCGCACCCTCAATTCACTCGTGTATGAGCGCCGGACCCGGTACATGCCCCTGAGCGCATGGTCACTATCCTGCGGGCTCAGCCCTGGCCCTTCGTGTTGATCGTGCAGTGCCAGGTAGTAGAACCCCGGCTCGCCGTCGACATAAAGCGCCTGCAAACCCGCCAGCACAATCGCCCGGGCTTCCTCGCCGGAGGCCGGGTCATAAGGTGTGCAGTGAGGATTGCTGACCAGCCATAAGGGCAGTGAAGGGGAGGGCTGGGTTGCATTGTCGTTGCACAGGATGCCCCGCTGACGGGTCTCGCCGGACAGCGCGCGCAACTGCGCCGATGACGCGGCCGTGTGCAGGTACAGCATGGGTTTTTCCCCGGTATTGCGCGCGAACCAGGTGGGCCAGCTCACCACTCGGCGTGAGCGCGACTGGCCGCGAATCACCCACGCCTGCCGGCTGGACTCCAGGGTGTTGGCCATGGTCATCACGCTATACAGGGGCGAGCAGCGGGGCTGCTGCGTTGCATTCAGGGCGTCGATGCAGATCAGGGCAGAGCGTTCGGTGCTGGCAGTCATGAGCAGGGTCGCTTGGCAACGGGTGCCCATACCCTAAAGGAATTCGGCTTACGATTGCAATTGCAATGATTGCAGTTGCATCTAAAATTCATCCGGCTAAATCAAGGCAATCCTGCTACGTTTAATTCTGAAGTGCAGGAACGTCATGCCACGGACATTTTTTCGTCATGACGGCACTTTAGGCTGGTTGTGCAGGTCACTAAGCAACCCCTTTTCATAAAACAAGGAGTCAACCATGGACGATTACCAGGAAGAATTGCTCGAGTACCACGCCTTTGAACTGGATCCGCTGGATCCGGCCGATGATGCCACCGAGCTGTAAGACAGACGTCAGGCGGAATGCCGCTGACTGCGGCGAAATTCCCCTGGGGTCTGGCTGTTCCAGCGCTTGAACGCCCGTTGAAAGGCTTCCGCTGAAGCAAAACCGAGCAGATAGGCAATTTCACCGAACGCCAGTTCGGTATCGCGAATGTAGGTCATGGCCAGGTCGCGGCGAGTGTCGTTGAGAATCGCCCGGAACTGAGTCCCTTCTTCCGCCAGCTTGCGCCTCAGGGTCCAGGTCGGCAGTTTCAAGCGTGACGCCACTTCTTCCAGGTCGGGTTCCCGGCCGCCATTGAGCATCGGCCCGAGCAAGCGGGTAATGCGCTCGCGCAGGCTGCGGGTGCGCGTCAACTGCTCCAGTTCCCGTTCGCACAACTGCACCAGTAATTGCCAGGTACTCGGGCAGTGTTCCGGGTTGCGCAGGGCCAGGGTTTGCTGGCTAAGGCGCAACTGATTGTGCTCGGCGCCAAACTGGATCGGGCAGTCCCCCAGCACGCTGTAGCGCTCGCTGTAGTCGGGGGCCTGGAACTCGATTTCGATCCGCTGCGCCGGCACCGGTTGCGCACTCAGGCTCGACAACTGATGCAGCCAGCCGGCGATGATCGAATCCACCACAAAGCGGTTGTAGGCGTTGTAGGGGCTGATGGAATAGAAGCGCAACCAGGCGCCATCCGTGTCCTCGTGAAAGCTCGACTGGCCGCGATAGTTGGAGCCGTACAAGGCTTCGAAGCGCGTCAGGGTACGGGCGGCTTCGCGCACGGTGGGCGCCTGGGCGGCGGTGACCCCGGCGAGCCCGGCCTGGCTCAGGCGGCTGAGCTGGCCCATGCGCAGGCCCAGGCTGGCGTCGCCGGTCAACTGGATGGCCGCAAAGCCCAGGCGCATATAGCGCGGGATCGACAAGCGTGCACCCGCCTCGGCCAGGCGTGCCGGGTCAAGGCCGTATTGCAGCAGCAACGGTTGCGGGTCCAGGCCATGGCTGTGGATCGCATCGGTCAAGGTGTGGACGAAGCCCACCGACAAATCCCCAAGCCGCACCGGCTTCATTGAGTTACAGCCACACGTTCAGCAGGCGCGCGCCACGGGCATTGCCGTCGGCGAACACCTGGCCGTTGCTGCTGAGGAAGCTTTGCCCGGCGCTGCCCATGTCAAAGAACTGCCCGCGCAGGAACACGCTCATGCCGGCGGTGGCCTGGCTGATGGGTTGCTGGCTGATCAGGGTCAGGCGGTGCCAGGCTTCGCCTTCGCTGAGCTCTTCGGGCTTGAGGCTGATCTCGGCTGGCGTCGACACGCTTTTGAAGCCGCGCCACGGCTTGTCCCAGGTCTCGCGGCCGATCACGAAGGCCGGCACCGCCACCAACTGGGCGCCTTGCTCGTTGAGCTTGCGGTAGTTGTCCGGGTACCAGCTGTCGCTGCCGATCAGGATGCCCAGACGCCCGGCCGGGGTATCGACCACGCTGACGCTGTTTTCATCGCCCGGCTCAATAAAGCCGCGCTCGTCAAAAATCGGATACAGCTGGCGTTGCGGCTGGCCCAGCGGCAAGCCATCGCGGTCGAAGACCACACTGGTGTTGTACAGCGCGCCATGGCCGATCTGCAGCTGGCCCTGGCTGACGCTCGGGTTGGGCAGGGCAATGGAGCCGGCCACCAGGGTCACGCCGAATTCCTTGGCCAGGCCACCGAACAGCACTTGATAGTCGCGGGCCATGGCCGGGGCCTTCATGCGCAGGTAGGCGTCGTCGATGCGGTCGTCACCCTTGGCGCTGATCAAGGCCCGCAGGAACAGCAGCGGGTTGCTCGCCGACAACCAGTTCATCGCTTCCTTGAGGTTGGTGGCCTGGTACAGCTCGTTCTTTTCGCCGCTGACCATCAGCCAGGTGCCGATATGTTCCGGCAGTACCACGATGGTCTTGTCGTTGATCAGGCCCTGGTCACGGGCGTTTTGCAGATAGGCCGCCAGCTTGAGGTGCAGGCGTTCCAGGCTCTGGTAGTCGGCGGGAAACAGTTCCGGCTGGATGCCCAACAGGTTGCCGCGGTCGGCGGGCACGCCCTGGTCGACGGCCAGGTTGATCCGCAGGTCGGACAGGTAATGGCCCACGGGGCGCTCCTGGGTCCAGACCAGATAGGCGGAAACGGCGGCGACCAGGGCCATGATGAGGGTGAAGGCAAGAAGTTTACGCATGGGGCAAATGACAACGGACCGTGTGCTGGGTTTGCATTTTCTCTCAAATTTCTGGGCTGGGTACGAAAAACCGTGGTTTGGCACGAAAATCTCAAAAGCCTTGAGTGCGTGTTTTCGCCGCGGGCCGGATCTTTCCAGGGTCGACAGTAACGGGTTGTGACCACAGGTGCACGCGCGCTGGTCAATGCCGTGGGATGTTACTCGTGCGCGCACCAGCTTCTGGCAGATTGTTACTTTGTGCCTCAATACCGTGCGCAAGTTCCTCGCCAAGGTTGATTCGCGCAATGGGTTCGCCGAGGGCTGGCCGCGCAACTCAAGTGTTTCAGCGCCTTACAGGCCTCTCTGTACAACGACGCGTCGAGTTGGCAACAACCTTGCATATGCTTGTATGTACAAGTAAAGATGTGTGCGTAAGAGTCCATGAGCATCCTCTTCGCACCCATCAATGT
>NZ_JACAPW010000014.1:0-96296 GCF_013385495.1 Pseudomonas sp. F8002
AACCATAAGCCGCCGTTACCTAAATAACGGATATGTACTCAACCCCAATCAAGAATAAGCCACCCGAGCAGCCCCAACCCCAAGCCCCTCCCGAAACGCCAGATAATGCTTCAACACCTGCACCGGCGCCTCAATCTGCGGATAGTGCCCAATATTCGCCAGCAACACCGTATCCGCGTGCGGCACCAGCTCACGATAACGCTGAACCATATGCCCCCCGGAAATCGGATCAACCTCCCCATCAATCACCCGCAACGGCACCTCCCCCCGCTGCATGGCCGCCACCCATCGATCCCGCTGCCGCCGACGCTGAGGAATATACGCAATCAACTTGTGCAAAATCCGCGGCCCATCCTGGCTCTCGATCAAGCTCCAGAAATCATCCAGCGCACTCTCACTGGGCCGAGTCGCCGGCCCGAAAATCTGCCCAAAACTGTTAGCCAGGGCATTACGCCCAAACGCCCGCCCAATCATCCAACCCAATGGGCTCAGCAACAGCTTCTGCACCAACGCCGGACGATGCGTCTCCGGAAACAACCCACCGTTGAGAAACACTCCGCTGGCCATCTGAAAGCGCCCTTCGTAATGCCGCGCCAATAACTCCTGCGCAACACTGTCACCGTAATCATGGGCCAACACATGCACCGGCTGCTGCACCCAAAGATGCTCCAGCAACGCCTGTTGCAAGTCCGCCTGCTCCAGCAGGCAATAGGTGTGGTCCAGCGGCTTGGCCGAATCGCCAAACCCCAGCATGTCGCAGGCAATCACTTGATAGCGCTGGGCCAACGGCTGCCAGAGGTAATGCCAATCCCAACTGGCCGTGGGAAAACCATGGATCAGCAGCAACGGCTCGCCCTGCCCCGCCACCCAGTACCGAATGGTGCGGCCGCGAAACTCAAAGCTCTGGGCACGCTGGCGCCAGATGCGCAGTGGGATCTCGGCGAGTGGCATCAGCTTTTATACCCGGGGTCGAGTGCATCGAGTTTGCGCAGCAACGCCGGCCACGCCAGCGCGCCGCCCATGCCCTGAGCGCTTTTGGTGACCCCGGCGATCATCGCCCGGGCACCGGCCAATATCTGCGGCGCAATGCTGATCAGTTCAGCGCCACCGTTCTGCGCCATCACCTGGATATCGCAGGTGCGCTGGAAGATGAACATCATCAGGAACGTATCGGCGATGCTGCCGCCACAGGTCAGCAGACCGTGGTTGTGCAGCATCAGGAAATTGTTTTCGCCAAGGTCGGCCTGCAAGCGGGCCTTTTCCTCGTGGTTCAGCGCCACACCTTCGTAGGCGTGATAGGCCAGGCTGGACAACACGAACAGTGATTGCTGGCTGATGGGCAGCACGCCCTGCTTCTGCGCAGAGACGGCAATGCCGGAAGCGGTGTGGGTGTGCAGCACGCAGACCACATCGTGCCGCACTTCGTGCACCGCACTGTGAATGGTGTACCCGGCAGGGTTGACCTCGTAGGGACTGTCCATCAGCTTGTTGCCGGCCTGATCGACCTTCACCAGGCTCGACGCGGTGATCTCGTGGAACATCAGCCCATAAGGGTTGATCAGGAAGTCTTCGGTGCCCAGCACCTTGGCCGAGATGTGGGTGAAAATCAGGTCGTCCCAACCATGCATCGCCACCAGGCGATAGCACGCGGCGAGGTCGACGCGGGCCTGCCATTCGGCCGCGCTGACCTGGTCTTTTACGCTGTGTGTCGATTGAACAGTGGCTAGGCTCACGGCAATGACCTCCTTGGCGCGCTTATTATTGTTTTTTTGAGTGAAGAGGCAGTCTAGTCAGACCTCGAGGCCGCCGTAGTTGCATTGGCAGCCAGCTTGATGACCGAACGGGTCAGTCCTGAGGATAGTTCGATTTTGTTCTGCGCGTGTCAGAGAAGCGACGCCAATAAAGGCGCGGCGAACAGGTTGAGCAAGCCGGTCAGCACCATTACCAGGCCCGCCACGGAGCCTTCCTCACCGCCCACCTCATGAGCCCGGCTGACACCCGCGCCATGAGCGCCCACGCCAAACAATGCGCCACGGGCCAATGGCGTGCGCAACGGTAACCACTTGAGCAGTACGCCGCCGAGCATGGCGCCAAACACCCCGGTGAACATCACGAACACCGCCGTCAGTTCCGGCACGCCGCCCAGGTCGGAAGACACCGGCATCGCGAACGGGGTGGTGATCGAACGGGGCACCAACGACATCGTCACCGAGCTGTCGAGAGCGAGGGCCTTGGCCAGGCCATACGAAGTGGCAATGGACGCCGCGCTGCCCGCGACCATCCCCAGCAATAACGCTGACCAGTGGCGCATCAGCAATTGGCGCTGTTGCCAGATCGGAATGGCGAACGCCACGGTCACCGGGCCCAGCACCAGCATCAGCCAGTGGGTGTCGGTGGCGTATTCGGCATAAGCAGTTTTCATCGGCACGGCCACCGCCAGCAGCAGCGCCGGCACCAGGATCAGCGGCGACAGCAGGTAGCGCCCGGTGCGCCGGTAGATCCACCGGCTGAAGCCGTAGGCACCGAGGGTCAGCGCCAGCCAGAACATCGGCATCAGCTCAAGCTTCATGGCGCAGCTTCCAGCGGCAGACGAATTCCACGGTAAACGCAGTCACCAGCATCACCGACAAGGTGCTGAAGCCGATCACCAACATGATCCGCCAGCCGTCGTGCTTTACCAGGCCACCGTAGTCCAAAAGGCTCATCAAGGCAGGAATAAAGAACAGCAGCATCTCCGCCATCAGCACACCGGCGCCCAGTTGCAGGGCCGCCGGCTTTACCAGGCCGGTGGCGAAGGTCAGCAACAACAGGCCCAGGCCGATCACACCACCGGGAATAGGCCAGCTCAGCCAGGCGGCCAATTGGCAGCCCAGAAAATATATGGCCAGCAGCACAATCAGTTCAGTCAATAACCGACCGACGACTTTGAAGGTGAAACGTTTCATGAGCTTTGGGTCCTCGCAGGGCTCCCATTTTAAAGAGGCCCCTGGCATCCCCACAGCGAATTGTTAGACTGCAAGCTATTCCAAACTGGAATCATGTCGATGGAATTTAAACAACTGCGCAGCTTTGTCGAAGTGATCCACCGCGGCGGCTTTACCCAGGCCGGGAAAACCCTGCACATCAGCCAGTCCGCCGTCAGCAAGCAGGTGGCACAACTGGAGCAAAGCCTGGGCACGCCGCTGCTGGATCGCCTGGGTTCGCAGATTCGCCTGACGGCTGCCGGACAAGTGGTGCTGCAGCGGGCGGAGGCCATGCTGCGCCAGCAAACCGAGTTGCTCAGTGAGCTGGATGACTTGAATCAGTTGACCCGTGGCGAGTTGCGCATGGGCCTGCCGCAGTTGGGCGGCGACACGTTGTTCGCCGGGCTGTTTGCCGAATACCGCCGCCGTTATCCGAACGTCACCATCCAGTTGCTGGAAGGCGGCAGCCGCAATATCGAGCAGGCGATCTTGAGCGGAGAGCTGGAAGTGGGCGGCAGCCTGATGCCCAGCGACCCGGCACTCGCCTGGCAGGCATTCTGCGATGAACCGCTGGATGCCCTGCTGCCGATGGACCATCCATTGGCCGATAACGCGCAGATCCGCCTGGAGGAGTTGGCTGACACGCCGTTCCTGATGTATCAGCGCAGTTTTGTGTTGAACGACCGCCTGCTACAGGCCTGTCAGCAATTGGGCTTCACCCCGAAGGAAAGTGGTCGCAGCGGCCAGGCGGATTTCCTTGCGGCCCTGGTGGCCGCCGGCCAAGGCGTGGTGTTGCTGCCCAGCGTGGTGGCCCGGGGCCTGGTGCGGCCCGGGGTGGTGCGCCTGACACTCAAGGCGCCGGACTACCTGCGCTGGGACATTGCCTTTATCTGGCGTGAGGGCGCCTACCTGTCGAAAGCCGCCCAGGCCTGGCTGGCGTTATTGCGCGAGTTCCCGGTCAACCGCGCAGTGCAGTGACCAACTCGGCCAGCCAGGGCTCGGCGTCGGCTTCCGGGGTCACGCTTTCGCTGGCATCCAGGCGCAGCATCGGCAGTACTTCCCGTACGCCCAACTCGGCAAACAGCTCGCGCATTTGCTCGCCGCCGCCGCAGAAGGTGTCGCCATAGCTGGCGTCGCCCAGGCCGATCACCGCGCCGGGCAAGCCTCGCCAGGCGGCCGGCAGTTGGTCGCGAATGGTCGAGTACAGCGGCTGCAGGTTGTCGGGCAGTTCGCCCATGCCAGTGGTGGACGTCACGGCCAGGAAGGCTTCCGGAGCAAAGCCCTGTACGTCGGCGAGGGTTGCCCGCGGGTTGTGCCAGGCGTCGAAGCCGGCAGCGTTGAGGATGCTTGCAGCATGACGAGCGACTTCTTCAGCCGTGCCGTACACCGAGCCGGAAAGGATGGCGACTTTCATCAATCTGATCCTGTAGCTGACTAAAAGCCTGGGATATTAACAGCTGGGGCCCATGGACAGGCTGCCGGCATGTCTTAAACTGCAAACTCCAACTACAAGCCATGGACCGCTCAATGATTAACGCCAAGCTGATGCAACTGGTGATCAACGCTTCCAACGACGGCATCGTTATCGCCGAGCGCGAAGGCAAGGACAAGCCACTGATTTATGTGAACCCGGCCTTCGAGCGCATGACTGGCTACACCCTCGACGAAATCCTCTATCAGGACTGCCGCTTCCTGCAATCGGGCGATCGTGACCAGCCGGGGCTGATGGCGATTCGCGAAGCCCTGGAGAGTGGCGGCGCCTGCCGGGAAATCCTGCGCAATTACCGCAAGGACGGCACGCATTTCTGGAACGAGCTGTCGTTATCGACGGTTTATAACCCGGCCGACAAGCAGACCTACTTTGTCGGTGTGCAGAAGGATGTGACCGTTCAGGTCAAGGCCCAGCAGCGTGTCGCGCAACTGGAAGCCCAGTTGGCTGACCTCAAGGCGGAGCTTGCGGCACTCAAGGCGACGAGCGGATCTAACAAAAACTAGAAAACGCGGTCTTTAAAGAGATAATGGCGTTTTAATACCTTTTTCTTGAGCAAGATCAATGCAACGCGACGCGCTTTTGACGCAGGACGAGCTGGATTTTATTCAGACCATGCACCATAACCCGCAACTCAATGTGCGGGACGCGTCGTCGAGCCTGACGGTCAATGGCGGTGCGCAGATTCGTGATCTGCTCACCCGCCTGGCCGCCCATGACCATGTCACCCTCCAGGCCCAATTCGACAACCAGCAAATGACGTTTCCGCTGCAATTGGTGGAAGACGAGTTTCATGCCGTGCATCTGCGGCTGGGTGTACCGAGTATTTTCGAAGACGGGCCGATGATCCGCCCGTGGCGCCTGGCGCTCGAAGAGCCGGTACCCCTGGAAAACATCAAGGGCCAGCCCGGTGCGCTGTGGGTGCATGAGGTGTCATTCAAGGGATTGCTGGTGGAAATTCGCGGGCGGATCAAGGCGCCAAGAACCTTTTCGCTGTGGTTCAGTCCGTCCGGGTACGAGCGCATTTCGGTGCGGGGCACGCTGGAACGGGAAACTGCCCGAGGATTGTTCGCCTACCGCCTGAGCCAGAACGATGTGGATGAGACCGAGCGCCTGCGCCAGTTTATCCTGCAGCAACATCGCCTGTTTCACCCCGAAGTCCACGCCTGAAGTCAGGTATCCAGGTTACCGCGCAGAAACTGCTGCAAGCGGCGCTGCATCAATCGCCCTTCGTTACCCAGGCAGCCAACGGATGAACCCGCCAGTTGTTCCTGCGCCAACTCCGCCGCATCGCCGGCCAGCAACAGCGGGCAATCCAGGGTCAGGGCCAGCCGTTCAAGGCGCCGAGGCAAGCCATTGGCCGGAGAGTGATTGGAGAACACCACAAGGGCTTGTGGCCTGGTTTTTTCACAGACAAGGGTCAATTCATCCATCGGCTGGCCCACAGCCAGAACCTTGACCGCCAACTCGTCACCGCTCATCAACAGGCCTGCGACCAACAACTCCAGCTCTCGGCACTCCCCCGCAATGGCCGCCAGCAATACCCGTGGCGCCGCTGAGGCACAGCCTATCTGCAGGCGTTTCCAGGTTCGGCTGCGCAGGAATCCATCAAAAAACAGCCATTCACTGGTTTGGCCAAACAACCCCTGATGTCGCAACAGTTGCTGCCAGAGGGGCATCAGGATGTCCTGGAACACCACCGCGACCGGGTAGGCAGCGAAAATCTGGCCATACAACCGGTCCAGTTGCCGGTCGTCGAAGGCACCGACGGCCGTTCGCAACTGCGCCTGCCATTGGGCCCACTCATGCTCTGCACCTGCCGGCGAAGCAGCCGCCGCTTCGACTTGATGATCGTCGCGGGCGAGGATCTTGCCGACCTTGCTCACGGCCACGCCACGCTCGATCCAGTCAAGAATGCGATGAACGGTCTCGATATCGGTGCGCGAATACAGGCGGTGCCCACTTTCGGTGCGAACCGGGTGGATCAGCCCGTAACGCCGTTCCCAGGCACGCAAGGTGACAGGGTTGATGCCTGTCAATCTCGCGACTTCGCGAATCGGAAACAGCTCATCGGAATCGGCAGGGTTGCCAAGGGCCATTTCGGGACGTGGAGCAGTCATTACAGACATCAGGGCATCAATATACTGTCAGGAACTTGGATCCCATTTAACGCCCATACAGCTGTCCGATTCAAGGTCTTCGACAAGCCGACCAATGTCGCTGGTGTATTTCTGCAAAACAGGAATAATCCTTGCCTGTTTTTTCAACGTGGCTGCTTACCCCGCAGCTTCGTTCGTGCGCCGCCTACCCGGCCCAGTGCACCTGATCCTTATGGAGATACACAATGTCTACCTCCCCCGTCACCCTGATGGTTGCGCGCCGCGTGGCCAAGGGTCGCTATGAAGAGTTGATGGCCTGGCTGCGCGAAGGCGAGCAATTGGCCACGGACTTCCCCGGTTACCTGGGTTCAGGCGTGCTTGCACCGCCGCCCAACGATGACGAGTTCCAGATTATTTTCCGCTTCGCCGACGAAAAAACCCTGCATGCGTGGGAGTTTTCCGCCTCCCGTGGTGCATGGCTCGGGCGTGGCAGTGAGCTGTTTGCTGCGCCGTCGGAGCATCGCGTACGCGGTATCGACGGCTGGTTTGGCGCCGCCGCCGCACGTCCGCCGCGCTGGAAGCAGGCCGTGGCCATCTGGCTGGCATTTTTCCCGGTGTCGCTGCTGTTCAACTTCGGCCTTGAGCCGCTGCTCAGCGAGTTGGGGTTGCTGAGCCGTGTGCTGGTCAGCACCCTCGCGCTCACGCCATTGATGGTTTACTTCTTTATCCCGTTGTCGACCCACCTGCTGGCCGGTTGGCTGCATCCGGCGCCAGCCCGGGTAAAGGCCACCGAAGCCGCTGCTTGAGTACAAGGGAGGCCGCTCGCTGGTATAGTTTTAGCCTGCCAGCGATTCGAGCCTCCCATGTCTTCAACACCCGCCCCGATCCTGATCACCGGTGCCGGCCAGCGCGTCGGCCTGCATTGCGCCCAGCGCCTGCTGGACGAAGGGCAGCCAGTGATTTTCAGCTACCGCAGCGAACGTCCCGGCGTGCAAGCCTTGCGCGAACGCGGTGCGATCGGTGTGTTTGCCGACTTCTCCAACGAGACCGGTATTCTCGCCTTCATCGACGAACTGAAGACGCACACCCAAAGCCTGCGGGCGATCATTCATAATGCCTCGGCCTGGGTGGCGGAAGCGCCCGGCGACGAGAGCCGCGCCTTTACCGACATGTTCAGCGTGCACATGCTTGCGCCGTACCTGATCAACCTGCATTGTGCTTACCTGCTGCAACGCTCCACGCCTGCGGATATCGTGCACATCAGCGATGACGTGACCCGCAAGGGCAGCCGCCAGCACATTGCCTACTGCGCCACCAAGGCCGGGCTCGACAGCCTGACCTTGTCGTTTGCCGCGCAGCTTGCACCGGATATCAAGGTGAACGGCATTGCCCCGGCAATGGTGATGTTCAACGAGGGCGACGACGCGGCTTACCGCGCCAAGGTCCTGGCCAAGGCGGCACTGGGCATCGAGCCCGGCCCCGAGGTGATTTACCAGAGCGTGCGCTACCTGCTGGATAACCCGTATGTCACCGGTACCACCCTGACCGTCAACGGCGGGCGGCATATCAAGTAAGCCGTTTGCGAGGATGTTGTATGACTTTGTCCCTGCCCCACCACTACCGCGAGATCCTCAAGGGCCTGGGTGAAGACCCCGAGCGCGAGGGTTTGCTCGACACGCCAAAGCGTGCCGCCAAGGCCATGCAGTACCTGTGTCACGGCTACGAGCAGAATCTGGAAGAAATCGTCAACGGTGCGCTGTTTGCCTCCGACAACGACGAGATGGTGATCCTCAAGGACATCGAGCTGTATTCGCTGTGCGAGCATCACCTGCTGCCCTTTATCGGCAAGGCTCATGTGGCCTATATTCCGACCGGCAAGGTGCTCGGCCTGTCGAAGCTGGCGCGTATCGTCGACATGTTCGCCCGGCGCCTGCAGATCCAGGAGAACCTCACGCGGGAAATTGCCGACGCCATCCAGACGGTGACCCAGGCCGCCGGCGTGGCGGTGGTGATCGAAGCCAGGCACATGTGCATGATGATGCGCGGTGTCGAAAAACAGAATTCAACCATGAACACCTCGGTGATGCTCGGCGCCTTCCGCGAGTCGAACACCACGCGCATGGAGTTCCTGCAACTGATTGGACGGAGCAAGTAGCAATGCCACAACTTCAGCCAGGCATGGCGCGCATCCGGGTCAAGGACCTGTGCCTGCGCACGTTTATCGGGATCAACGAGGATGAAATCCTCAACAAGCAGGATGTGTTGATCAACCTGACCATCCTGTATGCCGCCCAGGAAGCCGTGCGCGACAACGACATCGACCACGCGCTGAACTACCGCACCATCACCAAGGCAATCATCGCCCATGTGGAAGGCAACCGCTTTGCCCTGCTGGAGCGCCTGACCCAGGAGATCCTCGACCTGGTGATGAGCAATACATCGGTGCTGTACGCCGAAGTCGAAGTCGACAAACCCCATGCGTTGCGTTTTGCCGAATCGGTGTCGATCACCCTGGCGGCCAGTCGCTAACCCTTACCTTTGCAGTGAGCATCATGAACGATCAACAACGCCTCGAACTCGAAGCCGCCGCCTTCCGCCGGCTGGTGGCCCACCTGGACAGCCGCAAGGATGTGCAGAACATCGACCTGATGAACCTCTCGGGCTTCTGCCGCAACTGCTTGTCCAAGTGGTACAAGGCCGAGGCCGACGAGCGCCAGATCGAGCTGAGCCTCGATGACGCCCGTGAAGTGGTGTACGGCATGCCGTACGCCGAGTGGAAAGCCCAATATCAGCAAGAAGCCAGTGCCGAACAGCAAGCGGCATTCGCCAAAGGAAAACCCCATGACTGACCTGAACACCCTGCGCGCCAGCCTCAACAGTGGCGAACATGTTTTTGCCGATACCCTGGCCTTTGTGGCTGCCGGTTACGACTACCAGCCACAAGCGTTCACCAATGGCAGCGTGGAAAACGCCGCCGGGCAGAACGAAGGTTCGTGCAAGACCCTGGGCCTGGCGCTGCTGGAAGGCTTGAGCGACCAGGAAGCGCTGTTGGCGTTTGGCGAGCATTACCGTTCGGTGCTGGCCACGCCTGAAGGCAGTGACCATGGCAACATTCGTGCGCTGATCGAGCATGGGTTGGCGGGTGTGAAGTTTGCCGCACAGCCACTGACCCGCAAATCCTGAGTCAGACATAGATCAAAATGTGGGAGCGGGCTTGCTCGCGAAAGCAGAGTGTCAGTCAATACATCGGGTGACTGACACACCGCTTTCGCGAGCAAGCCCGCTCCCTCATTTGGACTGCGGTGATCATCAAATCCCGTGCATAAAAAAACCGGCCTCGCAGCCGGTTTTTTTGTTTCTACGGTTTAGAACGAAGCGTCCTTCAACCCGTCGAGGTAACGCTCGGCATCCAGGGCCGCCATGCAGCCGGCGCCGGCGGAGGTGATCGCCTGGCGGTACACGTGGTCGGCCACGTCACCGGCAGCGAAGATACCTTCGATATTGGTGGCTGTCGCATTGCCTTCACGGCCGCCCTGCACGATCAGGTAACCGTCTTTGGCATCCAGCACGCCTTCGAACAACGAGGTGTTCGGAGTGTGGCCGATGGCGATGAACACGCCGTCGACTTTCAGCTCGTCGAAGCTGCCGTCGTTGTTCTTCAGGCGAGCACCGGTCACGCCCATGTTGTCGCCCAGGACTTCATCCAGGGTGGCGTTGAGCTTGAGGATGATCTTGCCTTCGGCCACGCGGGCATGCAGCTTGTCGATCAGGATCTTCTCGGCGCGGAAGGTCTCGCGGCGGTGAACCAGGGTCACGGTGCTGGCGATGTTGGCCAGGTACAGCGCTTCTTCCACCGCGGTGTTGCCGCCACCGACCACAGCCACTGGCTTGTTGCGGTAGAAGAAACCGTCGCAGGTTGCGCAGGCCGAAACGCCCTTGCCCATGAACGCTTCTTCCGACGGCAGGCCCAGGTAACGAGCGCTGGCGCCGGTGGCGATGATCAGCGCGTCACAGGTGTACACGCCGCTGTCGCCGGTCAGGCTGTAAGGCTTCTTGGAGAAGTCGACCTTGTTGATGTGATCAAACACGATCTCGGTTTCGAAACGCTCGGCGTGCTCTTTCATGCGCTCCATCAGCACCGGGCCGGTCAGGCCGTGGACGTCGCCCGGCCAGTTGTCGACTTCAGTGGTGGTGGTCAACTGACCGCCCGCTTGCATGCCGGTGATCAGCAACGGCTTGAGGTTGGCCCGGGCAGCGTAGACGGCAGCGCTGTAACCGGCAGGGCCGGAACCGAGAATAATCACTCGCGAATGACGGGTATCAGACATGACTCACTCCTATCGACCGCCCGGACTACAGAACGGCTGGAATAAAAAAGGACCGCGAAGCACTTGGGGAAGGCTTGAACTCGCAGATCCTGAAAATAATGGGTGCAGCGTATAGAGGGAGGCAAGATTAAGGAAATACGGATTAACAATCCAGCTCATAGGTGGTCTCTATCCCATGCCCTCTATTAATCGACACCTTTGTTACCGTTAATGTCGCGATGCGGGCCGTGCTTTCCCGGTACTCCCAAAGCCGGTAAGGTCGGCGCGTTCGCCCCTTTTGCCCGGAGTTATCCATGCCCGCCCCCGTTCTTTCAGGCCCACAGTACCTGCGCGAAGGTCTCAAACTGGTACTCAGCCCCGGCCTGCGGCTGTTTGTGCTGCTGCCGCTGGCAATCAACCTGATCCTGTTCGTCGGATTGATCTACTTCGCCGGCCATCAGTTCAGCCTGTGGGTCGACACACTCATGCCGACGCTGCCGAGCTGGCTGAGCTTCCTCAATTACCTGTTGTGGCCTTTGTTCGTGGTGCTGGTGGTGCTGATGGTGTTTTTCACCTTCACCATGCTTGCCAACATCATTGCCGCGCCGTTCAACGGCTTTCTGTCGGAAAAGGTCGAAGTGGTGGTGCGCGGCACCGATGATTTCCCGGCGTTCAGCTGGGGCGAACTGGCGGCCATGGTCCCGCGCACCCTGGCCCGGGAAATGCGCAAACTGGGTTACTTCCTGCCCCGGGCCATCGGCCTGTTTATCCTGTCGTTCATCCCGGTGGTCAATCTGGTGGCAGCACCGCTGTGGCTGCTGTTTGGTGTGTGGATGATGGCGATCCAGTACATCGACTACCCGGCCGACAACCACAAGCTGGGCTGGAACGAAATGCTCGCCTGGCTGCGCCAGAAGCGCTGGCAGAGCATGAGTTTTGGCGGCATCGTCTACCTGGTGCTGCTGGTGCCAGTGGTCAACCTGCTGATGATGCCGGCGGCGGTGGCCGGGGCGACGCTGTTCTGGGTGCGAGAGCAAGGCGCCGAGGCGATGATCGTTAAAAAGGCCTGAGCCGTCACAAATCCATCATCCAAAAGACACAATGACGACATGGCCCACGCCGACACTGTGGGTCATGACGACAGCTTCGCTCCACATCACCCTGATCACCGAAACCTTCCCGCCAGAGATCAACGGGGTGGCCAATACCCTTGGCCGCCTGTGTGACGGTTTGCGCGCGCGCGGGCATCAAGTCGAACTGGTTCGCCCGCGCCAGGGCAGCGACCAGAGCCGGCCCAGCGACGACGGCCTGATGCTCTGTCGCGGCTGGCCGCTGCCGGGCTACCCGGGGCTGCAATGGGGCCAGTCGTCGATGCACAAGCTGTTGCGGCGCTGGACCCGCCAGCGCCCGGATGTGTTGTATATCGCCACGGAAGGGCCGCTGGGTTTGTCGGCGTTGCGGGCGGCGCGGCGCCTGGGGATCAGCGTGGTGAGTGGCTTCCACACCAACTTCCAGCAGTATTCCAACCAGTACGGCCTGGGCATGCTGAGCCGGGTGCTGACCCACTATCTGCGCTGGTTCCATAACCGCTCGACCCTGACCCTGGTGCCCAGCGCCAGCCAGCGACTGGAGCTGGAGCGGCGCCATTTCGAGCGCCTGGGCATGCTCGCGCGCGGTGTCGACAGCCAGCTGTTTCACCCGGCCAAACGCGACAATGCGTTGCGTGAAAGTTGGGCACTGACCAGTGAGCAAACTGCCGTGCTGCATGTCGGCCGCCTGGCCCAGGAAAAAAACCTCGGGTTACTCAAGCGCTGTTTCGAGACGCTACAGGACACTTATCCACTGCGCCAGATGAAACTGATCATCGTCGGCGATGGCCCGCAACGGGCGATGCTGGAAAAGGAACTGCCGGAGGCGATTTTCTGCGGCACCTTGCGCGGTGAAGAACTGGCCCGGCATTACGCGTCCGGGGATGTGTTCCTGTTTCCCAGCCTGACCGAAACCTTCGGCAACGTGGTGCTGGAGGCCATGGCTTCAGGGTTGGGCGTGGTGGCATACGACCAGGCGGCCGCAACCCAGCACATTCGCCATGGCTACAGCGGCGTGCTGGCGATGCCGGGGGATGAAGAAGCGTTTTGCGATGCGGCCAATTGGCTGCTGGAAGAGCGCGAGAGCTTGCGCCGGGTGCGGCTCAATGCCCGGCAACACGCCAGCCGTCAGGGTTGGCCGGCGATTATCGAGCAGTTTGAGCGCCAATTACGCGGGGTGTGCGAGGACGAGCAACCGGTGCCCGCCCTGTCGCCCCTTACACCAACGTCGTCAACGCCTCACGACTGAACGGCAGGATGTCGCCTTCACGGCCTTCGCGAACCTTCAGTGCCCAATCCGGATCCACCAGCAGCGCACGACCCACAGCGACCAGGTCGAACTCGTCGTTGTTCAGGCGCTCCAGCAGTTTTTCCAGGCTGGCGGGTTGCGCCACTTTGTCGGTGTTGACCATGAACTGCAGGAACTCGCCATCCAGGCCGACGCTGCCCACGGTGATGGTCGGCTTGCCGGTGAGCTTGCGGGTCCAGCCGGCCAGGTTCAGCTCGGAGCCTTCGAATTCCGGCTCCCAGAAACGGCGGGTGGAGCAGTGGAAAATATCCACGCCGGCGTCAGACAGCGGCTTGAGGAATTCACCCAAGGCTTCCGGGGTTTGCACCAGGCGCGCGGTGTAGTCCTGCTGCTTCCACTGAGAGAAACGCAGGATGATCGGGAAGTCCGGGCCCACGGCGGCGCGGACGGCCTGGATCAACTCGATGGCGAAACGCGAACGGTTGGCCAGGCTGCCGCCGTATTCGTCGGTGCGCTGGTTGGTGCCTTCCCAGAAGAACTGGTCCACCAGGTAGCCATGGGCGCCGTGGATTTCAACGCCGTCCATGCCGATGCTCTGGGCATCCTTGGCAGCCTGGGCGAACGCGGCGATCACGTCCTTGATGTCTTGCACGGTCATGCCGTGGACGACGACGTTGCCGTCCTTGAGTTTTTCGGTGGGGCCGTAAGCCGGCACGCTGGCATCCGGCTCGGTGCCGATGCGCCGAACGCTGCCCACATGCCACAGTTGCGGAACGATCTTGCCGCCTTCGGCATGTACCGCGTCGACTACTTTCTTCCAGCCGGCCAGGGCGGCTTCACCATAGAAATGCGGGACGTTCGGGTAGCCGTTGGAAGCCGGGTGGCCGACCACGGTGCCTTCGGTAATGATCAGGCCGACACCGGCGGCGGCGCGGCGGCGGTAGTACTCGATCACTTTGGAGTTGGGCACGCCCCCCGGAGAAAAGGAACGGGTCATCGGCGCCATGACCACGCGGCTCGGCAGTTGCAGTGCACCGAGCTGGAACGGTTTGAACAAGGCTTGGACAGGCATGGGAGCACTCCATCGGAAAGGAATTTATGATGTGGATAATATGGAGTGTGCAGCGTGTTGGATAGCACTATTGATTGGGGTGATTAAGGGGTAAAAGCGGGAGGGCATGGGGCTGCTTCGCAGCCCAGCGGGAGCAAGCTCCCTCGCCACAGCAAGCTCCCTTGCCATAGGAGACTCCCTGCCACAGGAAGCTCCCTTGCCACAGAAACTCACTCGATAATGCTGAAAGTATCAGCTCAATGCTTTTTCGATCGCCTGAATAATGGAGGGGTCATCCGGCGGTGTACGCGGCGAGAAACGCGCCAGCACCCGGCCGTCCTTGCCCAACAGGAACTTCTCGAAGTTCCAGGTGATGTCCCCGGGAAATTCGGCGCCCTCGCCCGCCAGCAATCGATACAGCTGGTGGCGATCGTGGCCATTCACCTCAAGCTTGCTGCCCAGGGGAAAGGTCACGCCGTAGTTGAGGCTGCAGAATTCCTGGATTTCTTCTTCAGTACCCGGTTCCTGCCCGGCAAATTGATTGCACGGCAGCCCGAGTACGGTGAAACCCTGGTCTTTGTATTGCTGATAGAGGTTTTCCAGCGCGGCGTACTGTGGGGTCAACCCACATTTGGAGGCGACGTTGACCACCAGCACGACTTGCCCCTTGAAGGGCGCCAGAGGCAGCTCCTGACCATCCAGGGCTTTGAGTTTAAGGTCGTGGAAAGCACTCATGACGAACTCCAGATATCCCATGTTCTTCGTAACGGCCATTCGAGATTACAGCCGCCAAGTCGGCAAGAATAGCCGCCAAATGAAAAAGGCGCCCGAAGGCGCCTTTTTCCAACTGACAGAGCGTCGCTCAGTCAATTAATGGTGGTGACCACCTTCGCCGTGCACGTGGCCGTGGGCCACTTCTTCCTGGGAAGCGTCACGGATAGCGACGATCTTCACCTGGAAGTTCAGGCGCTGGCCTGCCAGCGGGTGGTTGCCGTCGACGGTCACGTCGTCGCCGTCCAGGTCACGGATGGTGACGATTTGCATCTGGCCGTCCGGAGCGGAAGCGTGGAACTGCATGCCCACTTCCAGCTCGTCGACACCTTCGAACATGCTGCGGCTCAGGGTGCTGACCAGTTCGGCAGCGTATTCGCCGTAGGCATCTTCAGGTTCTACGGCAACGGTCAGTTCGTCACCGACCTCTTTGCCTTCCAGGGCCTTTTCCAGGCCCGGGATGATGTTACCTGCACCTTGCAGGTAGACCAGCGGCGCGCCGCCGGCAGAACTGTCGATGACCTCACCAGCGTCGTTGGTCAGGGTATAGTCAATGGAGACAGCCTTATTGGCGGCGATCGGCATGGGGCGAGACCTTTTGCAGAAGAATGAAGAACGGACAAGTCTAAACAAGGATTTGCCCGAAAGCGAACACAACCCGGACGGACGGGGTCGAACAACTGACCCGACGGTCGTCGGATTTCACCAGGACGAAGACCGGCACTGGGTCGTCGAGCTTTCCTGCGGCCACACCCAGCACCTGCGCCACCAGCCACCCTGGCAATCCCGGGCCTGGGTCACGGACCCGGCGCAACGCCTTGAAAAAATAGACAAGCCCTTTACGTGCGGCTGGTGTGCGCAAGGCTCAGATAAAGATAACCTTGGCACCTGATTCCCGGTAGGCAGCCAGCCATAGGCCGCCACCGAAGCCATGCACCTCCAGAGAATTCGCATGCAGACTTTTTTTATCGCGCCCACCGATTTTGGTGTGGGTCTGACCTCCATCAGCCTTGGGCTGGTGCGCACCCTTGAACGGGCCGGGCTGAAAGTCGGCTTCTTCAAACCGATTGCCCAGCCGCACCCCGGCGACACCGGCCCCGAGCGCTCTACCGAGCTGGTGGCCCGCACCCACGGCCTGAAACCGCCCCAGCCTCTGGGCCTGGCCCATGTCGAACGGATGCTCGGCGACGGCCAGCTCGACGAGCTGCTGGAAGAAATCATCACCCTTTACCAGCAAGCCGCCGTGGGCAAGGACGTGCTGATCGTCGAAGGCATGGTGCCGACCCGCAGTGCCAGCTATGCGGCCCGGGTCAACCTGCACCTGGCCAAGAGCCTGGACGCCGAGGTGATCCTGGTCTCGGCCCCGGAAAACGAAGTGCTGACCGAACTCTCCGGCCGCGTGGAATTGCAGGCCCAGCTGTTCGGCGGCCCGAAAGATCCAAAAGTGTTGGGTGTGATCCTCAACAAGGTGCGCACCGACGAAAGCATGGAAGCCTTCTCGGCGCGGCTCAAAGAGCATTCGCCTTTATTGCGCAGCGGCGATTTCCGCCTGTTGGGCTGCATCCCCTACCAACCGGAACTCAACGCCCCACGCACCCGCGACGTGGCCGACCTGATGGGCGCGCAGATCCTCAACGCCGGTGACTACGAAACCCGGCGCATGACCAAAATCATCATCTGCGCCCGCACCATGCGTAACACTGTGGAGCTGCTCAAGCCCGGCGTATTGGTGGTGACCCCCGGCGACCGCGACGACATCATCCTCGCTGTCAGCCTGGCCGCCATCAACGGCGTGCCGTTGGCCGGCCTGCTGCTGACCAGTGACACCCTGCCCGACCCACGGATCATGGACCTGTGCCGGGGCGCGTTCCAGGCCGGTTTGCCGGTGCTGTCGGTGAGCACTGGCTCCTACGACACCGCCAACCAGCTCAACAGCCTGAACAAGGAAATCCCGATTGATGACCGCGAACGTGCGGAGATCATCACCGATTTCGTCGCCAGCCACCTCGACGCCCGCTGGCTGCACCAACGCTGCGGCACGCCGCGGGAGATGCGCCTGTCGCCGGCGGTGTTCCGCTATCAACTGATCCAGCGCGCCCAGGCCGCCAACAAGCGCATCGTGTTGCCCGAAGGCAGCGAGCCGCTGACCGTACAGGCTGCGGCCATCTGCCAGGCGCGCGGGATTGCCCGTTGCGTGCTGCTGGCCAAGCCAGCGGACGTGGAAGCGGTGGCCCGCGCCCATGGCATCGAGTTGCCCGAAGGCCTGGAGATTCTCGACCCGGACTTGATTCGCCAGCGCTACGTGGAGCCGATGGTGGCCCTGCGCAAAACCAAAAGCCTCAACGCGCCGATGGCCGAGCAGCAACTGGAAGACACCGTGGTGATCGCCACCATGATGCTCGCCCTGGATGAAGTGGACGGCCTGGTCTCCGGCGTCATCCACTCCACTGCCAATACCATTCGCCCGGCCCTCCAACTGATCAAGACCGCGCCGGGCTGCACCCTGGTCTCGTCGGTATTTTTCATGCTGTTCCCCGAGCAAGTGCTGGTGTACGGCGACTGCGTGATGAACCCGCACCCCAGCGCGGCGGAGCTGGCGGAAATCGCCCTGCAAAGCGCCGACTCGGCCGCCGCATTCGGTATCACGCCACGGGTGGCGATGATCAGTTACTCCAGCGGTGATTCGGCCACGGGCGAGGAGGTCGAGAAGGTCCGCGAAGCCACCCTGCTCGCCCACGAAGCCCAAAGCTCGCTGCTGATCGACGGCCCGTTGCAGTACGACGCCGCCGCCAACGAAAGCGTGGCCCGGCAACTGGCGCCCAACAGCCTGGTGGCGGGCAAGGCCACGGTGTTCGTGTTCCCGGATCTCAACACCGGCAACACCACCCACAAGGCCGTGCAGCGCAGTGCCGATTGCGTCAGCCTGGGCCCAATGCTGCAAGGCCTGCGCAAACCGGTGAACGACCTGCCCCGCGGGGCGCAGGTGGACGACATCGTGTACACGATCGCATTGACCGCGATTCAAGCCGCCAACCGACCTATGGATGTCTAAATGCTGGATTTTCTACCTGCCGCCGTGCGCGGGGTGATCGCCTCGCTGTTGCTGGCGTTGAATACGATTTTGCTGTGCTCGTTCCTGTTTATCGTGGCGCTGTTCAAGGCGCTGCCGTTTGCCAAACGCTTCAGTGAATGGCTGATGAACCAGACCCACGAGGCCTGGATCAGCAACAACAAGGCCTGGATGAACCTGGTGCGACGCACCCGCTGGCACCTGAAAGGCCTGGAAGGCCTGGACTATGAACACTCATATCTGGTGACCAGCAACCACCAGAGCTGGGTCGATATCATGGTGCTGCAATACGTGCTCAACCGGCGCATTCGCCCGCTGAAGTTCTTCCTCAAGCAGGAGCTGATCTGGGTCCCGGTGATTGGCTTGGCGTGGTGGACGCTGGGCTTCCCGTTCATGAAGCGCTACACCAAGGCGTACCTGGAAAAGCACCCGGAAAAGAAAGGCAAGGACCTGGAAACTACCCGCAAGACCTGCGCGAAGTTTCGCCACAACCCGGTGGGAATCTTCAACTTTGCCGAAGGCACGCGGTTTACCCCGGGCAAGCATGCACAGCAACAGTCACCGTTTCGCTACCTGCTCAAGCCCAAGGCCGGCGGCATTGCCTTTGTGCTGGATGCCATGGGTGAGCAGCTGAAGTCGCTGGTGAACGTGACCATTCACTATCCTGGTGGGCGCCCCGGTTATTGGGATTTGCTGTGCGGGAATGTGAAGGACGTTGTCGTGCAGTTTGAAGAGGTGCAGATTCCGGCCGAGTTTATCGGCAAGAATTATGAGCAGGATGGGGAGTATCGGTTGGCGTTCCAGGGCTGGATCAACCGGTTGTGGGAAGAGAAGGATGTGTTGCTCGCCAAATTGCACACAGATTATCCCGCCAGTCACTGATCAAAATGTGGGAGCGGGCTTGCTCGCGAATGCGGTGTGCCAGCCTATACATGTGGCGGCTGACACTCTGCTTTCGCGAGCAAGCCCGCTCCCACATTTGACCGAGTTGTTTTCAAGGCCCCATAAAAAAAGCCCGCCAACATGATGGCGGGCTTTTTTGTGCACTTGAAGCTTAGATCGCGCCGCGCTGGCGCAGCAGCTCCAGCACTTGCTTGACGCTGTCTTCCAGCGACAACGCCTGGGTGTCGATCACCAGGTCCGCATTCAACGGTACGTCATACGGGAACGACTCACCCGGGATGTTATCGCCGCCCGCCGCGTACAAACCTTGCGGATCACGCTCGGCACACACCAGCGGCGAAGCCTGCACGTACACGGTCAGCAAACGATCACCGCCGATCAGCGTCTTGGCCTGTTCACGCCCTTCAGCATCCGGGGCAACAAACGCCGCCAACGTCAGCAAGCCGGCTTCGTTGAACTGACGCGCCACGTGCGCGGCACGACGCCAGTTCTCGGTACGCCCGGCACGGTCCTGCGGCAAGCCCTTGTTCAGGTCGTGGCGCAGGTTCTGGCCGTCCAGCACAAACACCGCACGGCCCATGTCGAACAGCTTGCGTTCAACCGCGTAGGCCAGGGTGCTTTTGCCGGCGCCCGACAAGCCGCTGAACAACACGGTCGCCGGTTGCTGGCCGAAGCGCTGGGCGCGTTCTTCGGTGGCCACGTGAGCCAGTTTGCCGTGCTGCGCCGCGCTGCCATGGGTCACCGGCGGCGCGATGATCATGCCCGCAGCCACGGTGCCGTTGGTCAAACGGTCGATGACGATGAACGAACCGGTGGTGCGGTTGCTCGCGTAACCGTCCAGGGCGATGACCGTGTCGAGGCTGACCTTGACCCGGCCAATCTCGTTCAACTGCAAGGCGCTCGCCGGGCCTTCTTCCAGGGTGTTCACATCCACGCGATGCACAATGCTGGTGATGGAACCCGGCACGTAGCTGGTGGCGCGCTTGATGTCGTATTTCTTGCCCGGCAGCATCGGTTCTTCAGCCATCCACACCAGCATGGCGTCGAAAGCATCGGTCACTTTCGGCACATTGTCGGCATGCACCAGCAGGTCGCCACGGGAGATGTCGATTTCGTCTTCCATGGTCAGGGTCACGGCCTGGCCGGGACCTGCGTTTTCCAGTTCACCTTCAAAGGTGACGATGGATTTGACGCGGCTGCTCTTGCCCGACGGCAGCACCACGACTTCGTCGCCCTTGTGCACGATGCCGCTGGCCAGGGTGCCGGCAAAACCACGGAAGTTCAGGTTCGGACGGTTGACGTACTGCACCGGGAAACGCAGGTCGGTGTAGTTGCGGTCATTGGCGATCTCGACGGTCTCGAGGATCTCCATCAGCGACTGGCCGGTGTACCAGGGCGAACGCTCGCTCTTGTTCACCACGTTGTCGCCCTTGAGGGCCGACATCGGCACGAAGGCCAGGGTGCTCGGCTTGAACGCGATACCGTCGGCAAACTTCAGGTAATCAGCCTTGATCGACTCGAATACGCTTTGGTCAAAGCCATTGATGTCCATCTTGTTGACGGCCACCACGATGTGCTTGATGCCCAGCAACGAGGCGATGAAGCTGTGGCGACGGGTCTGGGTCTGCACGCCGTAGCGGGCGTCGATCAGGATGATCGCCAGGTCACAGGTGGAGGCACCGGTGGCCATGTTGCGGGTGTACTGCTCATGGCCGGGGGTGTCGGCGATGATGAATTTGCGCTTGGCGGTGGAGAAGTATCGGTAGGCAACGTCGATGGTGATGCCCTGCTCACGCTCGGCCTGCAGGCCGTCGACCAGCAACGCCAGGTCGATGTCGTCACCGGTGGTGCCGGATTTTTTCGAATCGCGGGTGATGGCTTCCAGGTGATCCTCGTAGATCATCTTGGAGTCGTGCAGCAGGCGCCCGATCAGGGTGCTCTTGCCGTCGTCGACGTTGCCACAGGTCAGGAAGCGCAACATTTCCTTGCGCTCGTGCTGGCCCAGGTAGGCGAGGATGTCCTCGCTGATCAAATCAGATTGATGCGACATGACAGCCCCTTAGAAATAGCCTTGACGTTTTTTATCTTCCATCGAGCCTGCACCATCGTGGTCGATGACACGGCCCTGGCGCTCGGAAGTTCGCGTCAGGAGCATTTCCTGAATGATGTCCGTCAGCGTCTCGGCTTCGGACTCCACCGCGCCCGTCAACGGGTAGCAGCCAAGGGTACGGAAACGTACTTTCTTTTTGACGATTCGGGCTTTGTCTTCGTCGGACAGGTGCTCGAGGATGCGGTCGTCGTCGATCATGATCAACGTGCCGTTCTTCTCGATCACTTCGCGTTCGGCGGCGAAGTACAGCGGGACAATCGGGATGCCTTCCAGGTAGATGTACTGCCAGATATCCAGCTCGGTCCAGTTGGACAGCGGGAACACACGGATCGACTCGCCTTTGTTGACGTTGCCGTTGTAGACGTTCCACAGCTCCGGGCGCTGGTTTTTCGGGTCCCAGCGGTGCTTGCTGTCGCGGAACGAGTACACGCGCTCTTTGGCACGGGATTTCTCTTCATCGCGACGGGCACCGCCGAATGCAGCATCGAAACCATACTTGTCGAGCGCCTGTTTCAGGCCCTCGGTCTTCATGATGTCGGTGTGCTTGGCGCTGCCGTGGGTGAACGGGTTGATGCCCTGCGCCACACCGTCCGGGTTGACGTGAGTGATCAACTCAAGACCAAGCTCTTCGACCATCTTGTCGCGGAACTTGTACATCTCCTGGAATTTCCAGCGGGTGTCGACGTGCATCACCGGAAACGGCAGCTTGCCCGGAAAAAAGGCCTTGCGTGCCAGGTGCAGCATCACGGCGGAGTCTTTACCGATCGAGTAGAGCATCACCGGGTTATCGAACTCGGCGGCGACCTCGCGGATGATGTGGATGCTTTCCGCCTCCAGCTGTTTCAGATGCGTCAGTTTGTCGACCATGGTTACTCACGGAAAAACGATCTTATGGACGGCCAGCGGGCCGTGTTCGAGCGGGGCATGCTAGCACAGCGCCTGATTCTATTGAGGGGGCTGGCTAGATCGAAACGGTATATCAATATACCGCTGGGTTTGGCTCGACTCGATCAAATGTGGGAGCGGGCTTGCTCGCGAATGCGGTGTGTCAGTCAATGCATATGGCGACTGATGCACCGCATTCGCGAGCAAGCCCGCTCCCACATGTGTCCGGTGGTGTTCGTTAGATCGGGTTTGGGCAATCGATGAAGAGGTGTTCGAGGGCGAAGCGTCGCGCCAGGTAATCACCCAACGCCTGTACACCATACCGTTCGGTGGCGTGATGCCCGGCCGCTATGAAGCTGATGTCGTTTTCCCGGGCGCTGTGGAAGGTCTGCTCCGAAGCTTCGCCGCTCAGGTAAAGGTCAACCCCGGCGAGCACCGCCTGGTCGATATAGCCCTGGCCGCCACCGGTGCACCAGCCCACGCGGCGGATCATCTCGCTGCCTTCGATCAGCAGCGGCTCACGCCCCATGGCTTCCTGCACGCGGCGGGCAAAATCACGGGGCGACGCCGGCTCGGCCAGGGAGCCCACCAGGCCGACGACCTTGAGGTTGTCCGGGTCCAGCGGGCCTTCGACGGTGATGTCCAGTTGCCGGGCCAGTTGCACGTTGTTGCCGACCTCAGGGTGCAGGTCCAGCGGCAAGTGATAGGCCAGCAGGCTGATGTCGTGCTTGAGCAGGGTTTTCAGGCGGCGCTGCTTCATGCCGGTGATGCACGGGCTTTCGCCTTTCCAGAAATAACCGTGGTGCACCAGCACCAGGTCGGCCTGGGCTTCGACCGCCGCGTCCAGCAATGCCTGGCTGGCGGTCACGCCGCTGACGATGCGCAGCACTTGCGGACGGCCCTCGACCTGCAGGCCGTTGGGGCAGTAATCGGCGATTTTGGCACTATTAAGGTAGCGGTCCGCTTCCTCGACTAAGGTGCTCAGGGCAACGGCCATAAAAGACTCCTAAATATCCCGTTCAGAGGCGCTCACGGCCTCGTATAATGCGCGACATTATGGGCGCTCTCCCGCCCCCTGCAACCTGTCAGGATTTTTCTTCATGCTCAAGGCACTGCGTTTTTTTGGATGGCCATTGTTGGCTGGCGTGCTGATCGCGATGCTGATTATTCAGCGTTATCCACAACTGGTCGGCCTGCCGACCCTTGATGTCAACCTGCAACAGGCACCGCAAACCAGCGCGGTGGTACAAGGCCCGGTGACTTACGCCGATGCAGTGGTGATCGCCGCCCCCGCCGTGGTCAACCTGTACACCACCAAGGTCATCAACAAACCGGCGCACCCGCTGTTTGAAGACCCACAGTTTCGTCGCTATTTCGGCGACAACTCGCCCAAGCAGCGGCGCATGGAATCCAGCCTCGGCTCCGGCGTGATCATGAGCCCGGAAGGCTACATCCTCACCAACAACCACGTGACCACCGGCGCCGACCAGATTGTGGTGGCCCTGCGTGATGGCCGGGAAACCCTGGCCCGCGTGGTCGGCAGCGACCCGGAAACCGACCTCGCGGTGCTGAAAATCGATTTGAAAGGCCTGCCCTCGATCACCATCGGGCGCTCCGAAGGGCTGCGCGTAGGTGACGTGGCGCTGGCCATCGGCAACCCGTTCGGCGTCGGCCAGACCGTGACCATGGGCATCATCAGCGCCACCGGGCGTAACCAGTTGGGCCTCAACAGCTATGAAGACTTCATCCAGACCGACGCGGCGATCAACCCGGGCAACTCCGGCGGCGCGCTGGTGGATGCCAACGGCAACCTGACCGGCATCAACACCGCGATCTTCTCCAAGTCCGGCGGCTCCCAGGGCATCGGTTTCGCGATTCCGGTGAAGCTGGCCACTGAAGTGATGAAGTCGATCATCGAGCATGGCCAGGTGATTCGTGGCTGGCTGGGGATTGAAGTCCAGCCGCTGACCAAGGAACTGGCCGAGTCGTTTGGCCTGACCGGGCGCCCTGGCATCGTGGTCGCCGGGATCTTCCGCGACGGCCCGGCGCAGAAAGCCGGCCTGCAACTGGGGGATGTGATCCTCAGCATCGACGGCGAGCCGGCCGGAGATGGTCGCAAGTCGATGAACCAGGTGGCGCGGATCAAACCCACCGACAAGGTGGCGATCCAGGTGATGCGCAATGGCAAGGAAATCAAGCTGTCGGCGGAAATCGGCCTGCGTCCGCCGCCTGCACCGGTGAAAGAAGAGGAATAACGGCTTCGGGAGCCCGTTCGCGGGCTCCTGTTACCTAATATTTCAAAAGAAATTCACTCTCATTAGTCATGTTATATTGTTTCAATATCGCTATTGGAACGCTCTATCATGCCGTCTCGAAGATTTGCCCCGCTGGCGGGAATCGCCCTGGGTTTGCTGGTGGACCCGGCCTACGCCGAAGACACCGCCCCCGTTGAACTGGAAGCCACCCGCATCACCAGCGAGGCGTACGAATCAGCCACCGGCCCGGTCAAGGGCTATCGCGCCACCCGCTCCGCCAGCGCCACAAAAACCGACACCGCCGTGCGTGATATCCCACAGTCCATCAGCGTGATTCCCGCTTCGGTACTCAACGACCTGGGCAGCACCAACGTCGAGCGTGCCCTTGAGTTTTCCGGCGGCGTGTCCAAACAGAACAACTTCGGCGGCCTGACGCTCTACGAATACAGCGTTCGCGGCTTCACCACGTCAGAGTTTTACGTGGACGGTTTCAGCGCCAACCGCGGTTACCCGAGCACGCCGGACGCGGCGAATATCGAGCGCATCGAGGTGCTCAAGGGCCCCGCCGCCAGCCTGTATGGCCGCGGTGACCCAGGCGGCACGGTGAATATCGTCAGCAAAAAGCCGCAGCCCGAGGCCTTCACCACACTGCAGACCCGCGCCGGCAGTTGGGACCGCTACCGCACCGCGCTGGACGTGAACACGCCGCTGGACAGCGAGGGCAACGTGTTATCGCGGGTCAACCTGGCGGTGGAAGACAACCACAGCTTCCGCAACCACGTTGAAGCCAGGCGGGTCTTCGTCGCGCCCTCCATCAGTTGGCAACTGGACCCGGACACACACCTGCTGGTGGAAAGTGAATTCGTGCGTCACCGCTCCACTTTCGACCGCGGCATCGTCGCGCCCAACAACCGCTGGAGCGGCGTCTCCCGCTCGACCTTTCTCGGCGAGCCCGACGACGGCGATATCCGCAACCACAACAACCGCCTGCAAGCCAGCCTCGAACATCACCTCAACGATGCCTGGCAACTGCGCCTGGCCAGCCATTACAAACAAGGCAGCCTGTGGGGCAACGCCTCGGAAAACCGCGCGCTGGATGCCGATGGCCACACCCTCAGCCGCCGCTACCGCGAGCGCTCCACCGGTTGGCATGACAGCATCACCCAGCTCGAACTGCGCGGCCGGTTCGACATCGGCAGTTGGCAGCACGAATTGCTGATCGGCACCGAGTACGAGGACTACCGCAAGAAAGAACGGGTGACCGCCATCGCCGGCGGCGATTACGCCATCGACATCTATGACCCGGTCTATGGCCAGCCCAAACCGAACGGCAAGCGCTCCGGCACTGACTTTTTCGAACAGGTGAAAAGCCAGGCGCTGAACCTGCAGGACCAGATCATCTTCACCGACCGCCTGCGCGGGATGATTGGCGCGCGGTTCGAACACTTCGAGCAGCGCACCGACGACTTCAGCCGCAACCATGCCAAAAGCCGGCAGACCCACGACGCCCTGACCCAACGCGCCGGCCTGCTCTACCAACTAACACCTGAAGTGGGCCTGTTCGCCAACGCCTCCACCTCGTTCAAACCCAACAATGGCCTGGACGCCGGCGGCAAATCCTTCAAGCCGGAAGAAGGCGTGGGGTATGAAATCGGGATCAAGAGCGAGCTGTTCGACGACCGCCTGAGCACCACCCTCGCCGCCTTCCATATCGAGAAAGAAAATGTCCTGGCCCTGGACCCGGCTACCGACACACAGCGCGCCATGGGCAAGGCCCGCAGCCAGGGGTTTGACCTGCAACTGACCGGCCAGGTGACTGACGCCGTACGGGTGATCGGCGCCTTTGCCTACATCGACGCCGAAGTGACCAAAGGCGACAAAGCCATCCCCACCGGCAGCCGGATTCTCGGCGTAGCCAAACGTAGCGCCAGCTTGCTCGGCGTGTATGAATTCCAGGACGGCCTGCTGCGCGGCTCCGACCTTGGCGCAGCCTTCACCTACGTCGGCGATCGCTCCGGTGAAGCCGGCAAAAGCTTTGAATTACCGGCCTACCACACCGTCGATTTGCTGGCCCATTACAAGGCCAGCGACAACGTCACCGTGGGCCTGAACCTCAACAACCTGTTCGACGAAAAGTACTACGAGCGCTCCTACAGCAACTACTGGGTCAATCCCGGCGAGCCGCGCAACTTCACCGTCAGCCTGACCCTCAACCTGTAAAAGGACGTCTCCATGCAAGCCTTCAAATCCCTGGCCGTGCTCGGCCTGCTGTTTGCCACCCAAGTCTCGGCCCACGGACTGTGGACCGAACAACGGCGCGGCAATATCGAAGTGATCTACGGCCACGGCGCCGAAGACAACGCGTTCAAGGCGCAGAAAATCAGCGGCGCCTGGGCCTACGACGCCAGCGGCAAAATGATCCCGGTGACCGTGGAACGTCTGCCCGACCATGCGCGCCTGAAGCCGCTCAAATCGCCGGCTGTATTGGCGGTCGCCCTGGATAACGGGATGTGGTCACAGACGCCTGACAAGAAGTGGATCAACGAGGGCCGCAGCAAGGTGCCGGGGGCGATTGAGTCGACCCAGACCTTCAAGTACAGCCTGGCGATCTACCAGCCGGGGGCGAAGGTGCCGAAGCTGGATCAGATCAAGCTGCTGATCTTGCCGGAAGTTGATCCGCTGACGGTCGGCCCGGGTAAATCACTGCCGGTACGGGTGCTGCTGGATGGCAAGCCGGCGGCTGGGGTCAAGCTGATCGGAGACTATCGCAACGCACCGAACACCCTGAGCACCGAGACCGATAAAGACGGTCGCGCCCAGGTGCTGGTGAGAAATGAAGGATTAAATGTGATTGCGGCGCAGGTGGAAATCCCGCTCAAAGACAATGCCGATGTCGCGACTCGCGGACTGTTCAGTTCCCTGACCTTCCTGGGCGAGCCGCATCACGAGTAACCCCGCAAAACAATGTAGGAGCCGGGCTTGCCCGCGATGGCGATTTTTCAGTCGAGGCATCTGGTGACTGATCCACCGCTATCGCGGGCAAGCCCGGCTCCCACATTTGCTCTCTATCGTTTCGACAATCGGATTACAGCGCGACCGGCGCTCTTTCACACAGGGTATTGAGCGCCGCCGCCCACTGCGGGTCATCGTTCAGGCACGGCACCAACACCAACTCCTCGCCCCCCGCTTCGCGGAATTGCTCCAGGCCGCGATCACCAATTTCCTCCAGTGTCTCGATGCAGTCCGCAACAAACGCCGGGCACATCACCAGCAGCTTCTTCACGCCCTGTTGAGCCAACGCTTCAAGGCGTGCCTCGGTGTACGGTTCGATCCACTTGGCCCGGCCCAGCCGCGACTGGAACGCCACCGACCATTTGCCATCCGGCAAGCCAAGGCGCTCGGCAAAATCCCGCGCAACGCTGAAACACTGCGCGCGATAGCACGTGGCAAGCACCTCGGGAGAGGCGTTCTGGCAGCAGTTGGCGTCCTTGAAGCAGTGTTGCCCGGTAGGGTCGAGCTTTTTCAGGTGGCGCTCGGGCAACCCATGAAAGCTCAGCAGGAGATGATCGAAATCCTGCTCCACATAGGCTCTGGCGCTGTTGGCCAAGGCGTCCAGGTACTCCGGTTCATCGTAGAACGGCTGCAGAATCGAAAACTCGAGCGCCAGCTTTTTGTGCCGCACCACGCGCCGGGCCTCTTCGATTACCGTGGTCACGGTGCTGTCGGCAAACTGCGGGTACAACGGCGCCAGGGTCACTTTCTTGATGCCTTGGGACGCCAGCCGGGTCAGTACGCTTTCAATCGACGGCTCGCCATAGCGCATGGCCGACTCCACCGGCCCCTGGGTCCACTGTGCAGTCATCTGTTGTTGCAAGCGACGGCTAAGAACTACCAGCGGCGAGCCTTCGTCCCACCAGATCGAGGCGTAGGCATGGGCCGATTGCTCCGGGCGCTTGATCAGGATCAGCGACACCAGCAAGCGCCGAACCGGCCATGGCAGGTCAATGACGTAAGGGTCCATCAGGAACTGATTGAGGTAGCTGCGCACATCCGCCACCGAAGTGGACGCCGGTGAACCCAGGTTGACCAGTAACAACGCGTGATCCGTCATGCAACATCCTATCTCTAGAGGCGGCTGGACAAGTCGTCCAGGGCCGCATGCAACTCAGTGAACTGGAAAGTGAAACCGGCCGCCAACAGCCGCTGCGGCAAAGCCCGCTGGCCACCCAGCAACAAACCGGACAACTCGCCCAGGCCGATACGCAAGGCAAACGCCGGCATGGGCATGAACGCCGGGCGGTGCAGCACCTTGCCCAGGGTCTTGGCGAACTCCAGGTTGCGTACCGGGTGTGGCGCGCAGGCATTATAAGGACCGCTGGCATCGGTCTTGTGCAGAAGAAAATCAATCAGGGCGATTTGATCCTTTATATGGACCCATGGCATCCACTGCCGACCATTGCCGATAGGCCCGCCCAGCGCCAGTTTGAACGGCAGCAACAGCCGCGACAAAAAGCCGCCCTCCGCCGCCAGCACCAGCCCGGTACGCACCAGCACCACGCGGATGCCCAATGCCTCGGCACGCTGGGCGGTTTCTTCCCAGGCAATGGATAACTGGCTGCCGAAATCGTCCTGCACCGGGCCGCTGTCTTCGGTCAGCTCGCGCTCACCGCCGTCGCCGTACCAGCCCACCGCGGATCCGGAGATCAACACCGCCGGTTTTTGCTCAAGGCCCTCAAGCCAGGCCAGCAGCGTTTCGGTGAGGCCGATACGGCTGCTCCACAACAGCGCCTTGCGTTTATGCGTCCAGGGCCGGTCGGCAATCGGCGCGCCGGCCAGGTTGACCACCGCGTCCACCGCCTCGTTTATGTCTTGCAGGCGGGCGACGCCACGCACCTGGGCGCCGCACAATTTAGCCACTTGTTCGGGATGGCGGCTCCAGACCGTGAGGCGATGGCCCTGGGCAAGCCAGTATTGGCAAAGTTGACGGCCGATCAAACCGGTACCGCCGGTCAGCAAAATGTGCATGAGTTGTTCCTCGTGTAACGTTCGCCGACCACCGTTAGTCTATTTTATAAACAGGGATGTTTTAATCGGGCGCAACGCTGGTTAAACCTTCAGGTTTAACCATAGGTCACGCCAAACGATCAGGTACGCCAAAACTTATACCAAAAAACAATATTGTACAGCTATTGGTGTCGGCGTAGTCTGTACCCAACGGTAAAACGAGGCCTCCCATGACTGTTCCCATCGCGATCATTGGCACCGGCATCGCCGGTCTCTCCGCCGCCCGAGCGTTGAAAGACGCGGGGCACGTTGTACAACTCTTCGATAAAAGCCGCGGCAGTGGCGGTCGCATGTCCAGCAAGCGCAGCGATGCGGGCTCGCTGGACATGGGCGCACAGTACTTCACCGCCCGCGACCGGCGCTTCGTCAACGAGGTGCAACGCTGGCAGGCCAATGGTTGCGCCGAGCAATGGAAGCCACAGCTGTACAACTTCAAGTCCGGCCAACTGACGCCCTCCCCCGATGAACAGATCCGCTGGGTCGGCACGCCGCGCATGAGCGCGATCACCCGCGCCCTGCTCGATGACTTGCCGGTGCAGTTCGGTTGCCGCATCACCGAAGTGTTCCAGGGTAAACATCACTGGAACCTGCTGGACGCCGACGGCGAAAGCCACGGCCCGTTCAGCCACGTGATCATCGCCACCCCGGCGCCCCAGGCCACTGCCTTGCTGGCCGCTGCGCCCAAGCTGGCGAGTGTCGCCGCCGGGGTCAAGATGGACCCGACCTGGGCCATTGCCCTGGCCTTCGACAAGCCGCTGGATACGCCCATGGAAGGCTGCTTCGTCCAGGACAGCCCGCTGGACTGGCTGGCGCGCAACCGCAGCAAACCGGGGCGCGACACCACCCTCGACACCTGGGTTTTGCACGCCACCAGCACCTGGAGCAAGCAACACCTGGACCTGTCCAAGGAAGCCGTGATCGAACACCTGCACGGCGCCTTCGCCGAACTGCTGCACAGCGCCATGCCGGCGCCATCCTTCACCCTCGCCCACCGCTGGCTGTACGCGCGGCCGTCCACCAGCCATGAATTTGGCGTGCTGGCCGACGCCGACCTGGGCCTGTATGTATGTGGCGACTGGTGCCTGTCAGGCCGCGTGGAAGGTGCGTGGCTCAGCGGCCAGGAGGCGGCGCGGCGGTTGATCGAGCACCTGCAATGAACCGCATCAATCCCGCCAAGTTGCTGCTGTCGAAGTGGACTGCAGCCCGCCCGCAGCACAAGGAAAAACATTTCCTGGTGACCAAACTGCTGCGTGATGACGAAGGCGATGTGCAGGAAATCGAGCTGGAAGCCGTGATGAGCCATCGCGTGCAGCGCCTGGCCTGGCAAACCCTGCAGAACGCCGAAGACTGGAAAATCGGCTGGAAATAGCCATTCCGCAAATACCTGTACAAATTATTTGACTTGTACAGCTTCAAACCTATGATGAGTTTAAGTTGTACAGAAATTTAACTCTGTACAGGAATTTCATCGAGGTTTGGCCATGTCCAGCACCCTGCCCGCCACCGGCAAACCGAAAATCGCCATCAGCGCCTGCCTGTTGGGCGAGAACGTGCGCTTCAACGGCGGGCATAAACAATCCCAGCTGTGTAGCCAGACCCTGGCCGATTATTTCGACTTCGTGCCGCTGTGCCCTGAAGTCGCCATTGGCCTGGGCATCCCCCGCGAACCGATTCGCCTGGTGGGCGACCCGCTCAATCCCCAGGCCGTTGGCACCGTAAACCGCGAACTTAACGTGACCCAGCCGCTGGACGATTACGGCCAGCAAATGGCTGCTGAACACACCGACCTCTGCGGTTACATCTTCATGCAGAAGTCCCCGTCCTGCGGCCTGGAGCGGGTCAAGGTCTATCAGGACAACGGCATGCCCATCGACGGCGGCGGGCGCGGCATCTACGCCCAGGCGTTTTGTGCGCGCCACCCCAACCTGCCGGTGGAAGAAGACGGTCGGCTGAATGACCCGGTGCTGCGGGAAAACTTCCTGACCCGGGTGTTCGTCTACGCCACCTGGCAGCAACTGCTCGCCGAAGGCCTGACCCGTCACCGCCTGCTGGAATTTCACTCGCGCTACAAATACCTGCTGATGGCCCACAGCCCGGTGCATTACAAAAGCCTCGGCAACCTGCTGGGCAGCATGCCCAGGGACGTCGACCTCGACGCCTTGGCCGCCGGTTACTTCAGCGAACTGATGAGCGCCCTGACCCAGTGCGCCACACGCGGCACCCACACCAACGTGCTGCAACACATCAGCGGCTACCTCAAGCAGGCCATCAGCGCCGAAGACAAACAGGAAATGCAGACCATCATCAGCCAATACCGCCAGGGCATCGTGCCGCTGGTGGTACCGCTGACGCTGCTCAAGCACCACTTTCGCCAGCATCCGGACCGCTATATCGCGCAGCAGGCCTACCTGCAACCGCACCCGGAAAACCTCAGCCTGCGTAATGCGATTTAACCTATGACTTTTCCCCTGCAAGAACCTGGCGAAGACATCGCCGAGGCCATCGAACAAGGCTGGCTGCCGATCCGCGAAGTGGCGCGCCAGACCGGCGTCAACGCCGTGACCTTGCGCGCCTGGGAGCGCCGCTACGGCCTGATCGTGCCCCAGCGCACGCCCAAGGGGCACCGCCTGTTCAGTGCCGAGCACGTGCAACGCATCCATACCATCCTGACCTGGCTCAACCGCGGTGTGCCGGTCAGCCAGGTCAAGAGTCTGATCGACACCGCGCAAGCCACCAGCGAACCGCCGGTGGAAAACGAATGGCACAACCGCCGCCAGCACCTGGTGCAGGCCATCAGCGAACTGGCCGAGCGCCGGGTGGATGATGCCTTCAACCAGGCCATGGCGCTGTACCCGCCGCGCACCTTGTGCGAGCAACTGTTATTGCCGTTGCTCAAGGAGCTCGAACTGCGCTGGCAAGGCCAGTTCGGCGCGCAGATGGAACGGGTATTTTTCTATTCCTGGCTGCGCAGCAAATTCGGTGCGCGGATGTATCACAACAACCGCCAGCTCAACGGCGCCCCCCTGCTGCTGATCAACCATTCCGACCTGCCGCTGGAGCCGCACCTGTGGCTCACCGCCTGGCTCGCCAGCAGCGCCGATTGCCCGGTGGAAGTTTTCGACTGGCCATTGCCGGTGGGCGAACTGGCCCTGGCCGTCGAGCATCTGCAACCCCGCGCGGTACTGCTGTATTCGAGCAAGGCACTCCATACCTCGGTGCTGGGCAAACTGTTGAGCGGCTTCAGTTGCCCAAAACTGATAACCGGACCAACGGTATGCATCCACCAGGCGGAGCTGTCCGTATTAACCCAAGAGATTCCTGAATTGCTCCTGGCCGAAGACCCGTTGTCGGCCCATCAGGTACTGATCCAGCGTGGACTTATTTAAATGCACTTGATCTGGCTGCGCACCGACCTGCGCCTACATGACAACACCGCCCTCGCCGCCGCCGCACAGCGTGGCCCGACAGCGGCCGTCTACCTGATCAGCCCCGGGCAATGGCTGGCCCACGATGACGCGCCGTGCAAGGTCGATTTCTGGCTGCGCAACCTGCAGCGCTTGAGCTCAGCGCTGGGCGAGTTGAACATTCCGTTATTGATCCGCCATGCCGACACTTGGGATCAAGCACCTGAAGTTTTGGCAGGCCTGTGCCAGGAACTGTCGGTGGAGTCGGTACACGTCAATGACGAATACGGCATCCACGAAGAGCGCCGCGACGCCGCCGTGGCCAAGGCCCTCGAAGCTCAAGGCATCACATTCCACACCTATCTGGACCAGTTGTTTTTCCAGCCCGGCAGCGTGCTGACCAAGACCGGCACCTACTTCCAGGTGTTCAGCCAGTTCCGCAAGGTCTGCTACAGCCGCCTGCATGGCGCCTTGCCGCGTTTGGTCGCCACTCCCAAGGCGCAGGCGCCGCTCAAACTCAAAAGCGACGAGGTTCCGGATCACGTCGAGGGCTTCGCTACCCCGAGCGAAGCCTTGCGCGCCCTGTGGCCTGCCGGCGAAGCCGAAGCCCGGCGCCGTCTCGACCAGTTCGCCGACGCACAAATCAGCTACTACAAGGACGAACGCGACTTCCCGGCCAAGCCCGGTACCAGCCAGCTTTCGGCCTACCTTGCAGCGGGCGTGGTTTCACCGCGCCAGTGCCTGCATGCCGCGCTGCAAAGCAACCAGGGTGAATTCGAAAGCGGCGACATCGGCGCGATTACCTGGATCAACGAGCTGCTGTGGCGCGAGTTCTACAAACATATTCTGGTGGGCTACCCACGGGTCTCGCGCCACTGCGCATTCCGCCCAGAGACCGAAGCCGTGGCCTGGCGCAACAGCCCGGAAGACTTGAAAGCGTGGCAGGAAGCACGCACCGGCCTGCCGATCATCGACGCCGCCATGCGCCAGCTGCTGGAAACCGGCTGGATGCACAATCGCCTGCGCATGGTGGTAGCGATGTTCCTGACCAAAAACCTGCTGATCGACTGGCGCGAAGGCGAGCGCTTTTTCATGCGTCACCTGATCGATGGCGACCTGGCAGCCAACAACGGTGGCTGGCAGTGGAGCTCGTCCACCGGCACCGACTCTGCCCCGTACTTCCGGATTTTCAGCCCCTTGAGCCAATCGGAAAAATTCGACGGCGAAGGTGTATTTATCAAGCACTGGCTGCCGCAACTGGCGGCGCTGAACAAAAAGGAAGTGCACGACCCCGACGCCGTGGGCGGCCTGTTTGGTGTGGCCGACTATCCTCGTCCTATCGTCGACTTGAAAAAATCCCGCGAGCGCGCCCTCGCCGCTTTCCGCAGCCTGCCTTCACGCCAGGCGGTCGGAGGTGCTTATGAGTGATTTCCTGCGCCGCTTCGCCCAGGCGTTCGCCAGTGTGGACAAGCACAACCTGCACCTGCTCGACGGCCTGTACAGCCATGACATCAGTTTCACCGACCCACTGCACGAGGTGCACGGGCTGCCGGCGTTGCACCGCTACTTCGCCGAGCTGTACGACAACGTGACCCAGTTGCGCTTTGACTTCCATGGCTTTGATCAAGTGGCGGAAGGCGAAGGCTACCTGCGCTGGAAAATGAGCTTCTGCCACCCGCGCCTGGCCAAGGGCGAAGTGATTCGTGTGGAAGGCTGCTCGCACCTGCTGTGGCGCGACAAGGTGTATCGCCACCGGGATTATTTTGACGCTGGACAGTTGCTGTATGAACACGTGCCGGTCCTTGGCGGTGTGGTCAGCTGGCTGAAAAGGAGAATGGGATGAGCCTTAACCTTCCACGTCGTTACTGGTTGACCGGTGCCAGCAGTGGCATCGGGGCCGAACTGGCCAAGACGCTGCTCGAAAGCGGTGCCCATGTGGCCCTCAGTTCCCGCTCCAAGGCGCCCCTGGAACAGCTTGCCCAGCAATACCCCGGGCAAGTGCTGGTGGTGGCCGGCGACCTGACCAACAGCCAGACCGTACGCGAGATCGGTGAACACATCGCGGTGGCCTGGGGTTCGCTGGATACGGTGATCCTGAATGCCGGCACCTGCGAATACGTGGATGCCAGGCAGTTTGATTCCTCGATCATCGAGCACGTGGTGCGCACCAACCTGCTGGCCAGCAGTTACTGCATCGAGGCCGCGCTGCCGCTGTTGCGTGCCGGTCATACACCGCACCTGGTCGGTGTGGCCAGTGCGGTGACCTACCTGCCGATGCCCAGGGCGGAAGCCTATGGTGCGTCGAAGGCCGGCCTGCGTTACCTGTTCGAGTCCCTGCGTATCGACCTGTCACCTGAAGGGATCGACGTCACCGTGGTCAGCCCGGGGTTTGTCGACACGCCGCTGACCGCCCGCAATGATTTCCCGATGCCCCTGAGCTGGCCGGCAGACAAGGCCGCGCGGCACATCTTTGCCAAGCTGCAAGGCCGTCCACTGGAGATTGCCTTCCCTGCCCTGTTTATTGCCGCCTTGTGGCCACTGTCGAAACTGCCGAACCGCGTCCAGTTGATCATCGGCAAACGCATGCTGCGCAGCCCGCCGCCGAGAAAGGACGACCTGTGAAGATCGCCATTATCGGCAGCGGCATTGCCGGGCTGACCAGCGCCTACCTGCTCAGTCGCCGCCACGACATCACCCTGTTCGAAGCGGGCGACCGCATCGGCGGCCACACCCATACGGTGAATGTCACGGTGGAAGGCAAAAGCCATGCGGTGGACACCGGCTTTATCGTGTTCAACGACTGGACCTATCCCAACTTCATCAAGCTGCTGGGGCAAATTGGCGTGACGTACAAACCCACCGAGATGAGCTTTTCGGTGTGCGACCCGAACGCCGGGTTCGAGTACAACGGCAACAACCTCAACAGCCTGTTTGCCCAGCGCCGGAATATTCTGTCGCCGGGGTTCTGGGGCATGTTGCGCGATATCCTGCGCTTCAACCGCCAGGCGCCCCTGGACCTGCAAGAGCAACGCATCAGCGCCGAGATGACCCTGGGCGAGTACCTGCAAGCGGGCGGCTACGGCCAGCGATTTATCCAGCACTACATCGTGCCGATGGGCGCGGCGATCTGGTCGATGTCCCTGGCTGACATGCTCGGGTTTCCCCTGCAATTCTTCGTGCGGTTCTTCAAGAACCATGGCTTGTTGTCGGTGAGCAACCGGCCGCAGTGGTGCGTGATCGAAGGCGGTTCCAGCCGCTATATCGAACCGCTGACCCAGTCCTTCCGCGAAAATATCCGCCTCAATTGCCCGGTCACCCGCGTTGAGCGTTCAGCCATCGGCGCAGTTATCCACAGCGCCGCCGGCAGCGAGGCATTCGACAAGGTGGTGTTCGCCTGCCACAGCGACCAGGCCCTGGCCTTGCTGGGGGATGCGAGCCTGGCCGAGCAACAGATCCTTGGCGCCCTGCCCTACGCCGACAATGACGTCGTCCTGCACACCGATACCCGTCTGCTGCCCGACCGCAAACTGGCCTGGGCCAGCTGGAATTACCGCCTGGATGGCCGCGCGCAAAAACAGGCGGCGGTGACCTACGACATGAACATCCTGCAAGGCATCGACAGCACCACCACCTTTTGCGTGAGCCTCAACCAAACGGCGCTGATCAACCCGCTCAAAGTCCTCGCCCGCTACACCTACGCCCACCCGCAATACAGCCTGGCCGCTGTGGCCGCCCAAGCGCGCTGGGAAGAACTGCACGGCGCGCAGCACACCTATTATTGCGGCGCCTACTGGGCCAACGGTTTCCACGAAGACGGCGTGGTCAGCGCATTGCGCGTGGCCAAGGCGTTCGGGGAAATCCTGTGAACAGCGCCCTGTACAGCGGCTGGATCGCCCATCGGCGGTTTACGCCAAAGGGCCATGCCTTTCGGTACCGGATCGGCCTGCTGTACCTGGACCTCAGCGAACAGGACGAAGTGTTCGGCTTGTCGCCATTGGCGGGCGAGCGCTGGGCGCCGTTCGCGTTTCGCCAGCAGGATTACCTGCGTGAATTTACCCGTCACGGCATGAGCTTGACCGATGCCGTACGCCAAGAAGTCGGCAAGGCCCTGGGGCGCATCCCCTCGGGCGTTATCTGCCTGCTGACCCAGGCCCGCAGTTGGGGCCTGGCCTTTAACCCGGTGAGTTTCTTCTACTGCTTCGAGGCCGACGGAACGCTGGCCGCGATCCTTTGTGAAGTGACCAACACCCCGTGGCGCGAGCGCTATCACTACGTGCTGCCGGCCCAGGCGCTGCCTGCCGGTGAGCATCAGCACTTCGCCGTGGCCAAGGCGTTTCATGTGTCGCCGTTCTTGCCCCGGGACCTGGAATACCGCATGAGCTTCAGCCCGCCCGCCGCCAGGCTCGGCGTGCATATGGCCGACTGGCAGGGCGAACTGAAAGTCTTCGACGCCACCTTGAGCCTGCAACGCGAAGCCCTGAACCGCGCCAGCCTGCATCGCTACCTGTGGCGCTTCCCGTGGATGACCGCCAAGACCTGCCTGGCCATTTATTGGCAGGCCTTGCGCCTCTTGCTTAAACGCACGCCGATTTTTTCCCATCACGCCGCCGAAGGCGCTTCTCGCACCGCAGTCGGGTACACCAAGGATCGCCGCCATGAAATCCCCTAGCTTATCGGTCAAATCCAACCGCTTGAACGTCAACGGCATGACCGCCGCGCTGCTGCGCAAAGCCGTGCTGCGCCAGCTCGGCCAACTGCGCCACGGCCAGTTGGTGGTGATCGAGGACGGCGAACGGCAGGTCTTCGGCGCACGGGAAGCGCACCTGCTGGGGGAGATCCAGATCCTCGATTCAGCCGTGTGGGGGCTGGTGGCGGCCAACGGTTCCATCGGCGCGGGCGAGGCATTTATCCATGGTTACTGGAGCAGCCCGGACCTGACGGCCGTGGTGCGGGTGATGGTCAGCAACCTCGACGTGCTGGATGCGCTGGAAGGTGGCCTGGCCAAACTCGCGCGGCCCTTCACCCAGGGCCTGCACTGGCTCAACCGCAATACGCGCAAGGGCTCGCAGAAAAACATTGCCGCCCACTACGACCTGGGCAACGACCTGTTCGAGGAATTCCTCGACCCGACCATGATGTATTCGGCCGCGCAGTTCCTCACCGCTGACGACACCCTGGAACAGGCACAGTTGAACAAGCTGGAACGCATCTGCCAGAAGCTCGCGCTGAAACCGTCCGACCACCTGCTGGAAATCGGCACCGGCTGGGGCAGCATGGCGATTTATGCCGCGCAGCAGTACGGCTGCAAGGTCACCACCACGACCCTGTCCAAAGAGCAGTTTGCCTACACTGAAAAACGCATCGAGGCCCTGGGTTTGCAGAATCAGGTGACGTTGCTGCTGGAGGACTACCGCGACCTGACCGGGCAGTACGACAAACTGGTGTCGATCGAGATGATCGAAGCCGTGGGCCACCGCTTCCTGCCGACCTATTTCAAACAGTGCGCGCAGTTGCTCAAGAGCAACGGCCTGATGTTGCTGCAAGCCATCACCATTCGCGAACAGCGCTACGAACAAGCCAAGAGCAGCGTGGATTTTATCCAGCGTTATATCTTCCCCGGCGGCGCCTTGCCGTGTGTACAGAAGATGCTGGAGGTCGTCAGCCGCGACACGGACATGAACCTGCTGCACATGGAGGACTTCGGCCTGCACTACGCGCGAACCCTGCGCCTGTGGCATGAGAACTTTCGCCGCGCCCACAGCCGCCTGACGGAAATGGGCTACGACGAATACTTCCTGCGGCTGTGGGAGTTTTACCTGTGCTACTGCGAAGGCGGATTTATGGAGCGCACCATCGGCACCGCGCAGATGCTGCTGGCCAAGCCGGCGGCGCTGACCCAGCCACTGCTCGGGCGCTTTGATGCTTAAACCACTGGCAAATGCCGTGCTGTTTCAGTGCGGCTGGTTTGCCTGTGTGCTGGGCGGCGACAGTCTGTGGCTGTTGGTGGGGTTGGCGGTGCTGGTAATCCACCTGCTGTGGATAAGTTCGTGGTCAGCGGAAGGCCAGGTGATTGTTGCCGTCACCTTGTTGGGCACCGTGATCGACACCGTGCTACGTGCATTCGGCGTGTTTCATTTCAGCCTGCCCGGGCTGTTGGCGCCATTGTGGCTGATCCTGTTGTGGGCATTGCTGGCGACCACGCTGCGCCATTGCCTGGCCTGGAGCGCGCAGCCCTGGTGGCGTGCGAGTTTGTTGGGGGCGGTGGGCGGGCCGTTGTCCTATTACGCGGGCAGCCAACTGGCGGGGGTGAGTTTCGGCTATGGCACCGTGCCGACCGTCATCGGCCTGGCGTTACTCTGGGGGATGATTTTTCCGTTGTTGCATTGGGTCGCCAGGCAGTTGGCACATTGACGTCCGTCAGCCCTTTCACACACCTATGAGCCGCTTGCCTTACACTGCGCGCCTATGACCAACATCCCCCATACCCAAATCGCCGAACCTGCCGTCACCTGCTCCACCTGCGCCGCGTGCTGCTGCCAGCTGGAAGTCATGCTGATCACCGATACCGGCGTGCCCGATCGCTTTATCGATACCGACGATTGGGGCGGCGAAGTCATGCTGCGCCTGGATGACGGCTGGTGCGCGGCGCTGGACCGCGACACGATGATGTGCACGATTTACGAGAAGCGGCCGCTGATCTGCCGGGAATTCGAGATGGGCGCGCCGGAGTGCATCGATGAGCGCCAGGGGCTTGCGACGGTGTATCGCTGATTTCGGAACCAATGAGTAGCAAATGTGGGAGCGGGCTTGCTCGCGAAAGCGGTGTGTCAGTCAACTGATTCGTGGCTGATACACCACTTTCGCGAGCAAGCCCGCTCCCACAATGGTTTTGCAGTGTTCTGAGGAATTACAGTGGCAGCGTGTAGTGCAGCGAATAACTCTCTACACCATCGTTATTGCTGCTGATCCCGGCATTGGAGTAATGGGTGGCCCGAATCCCCACTTCACTGCCACCGACAAAGCGCAAGCCAAAGCCCAGCCGGTCTTCAAACTGGAAAGCCTGGCCGATATTGTTGTCTTCAACCCGCGTGCGGGAGAACACGGCCACACCCACGCCGGCCTCGATGTACGGCTTCACCCTCTCCCCGGCAAACTCATACACAAACACGGGTGAGAACGACAGGCTGCTGACGCTGGCCCGCTTGTCACCGTCCCAGTAGGTGTAGGCGCCGCTCCAGTACCCGGTCACGCGCCCCGTATCGGTCTGCCACCAGCTTTTATCCCAGTCCGAGGTCAGCCCCAACCGATAGGTCATGGTCGAATCGCTCGTACTTCCCACCCCAAGTTCCAGGCCTGCCGCCTGTGCGGAAAAAGAGTGCCCCAACATTGCGGCCGCAATCGCAGCCAAACAGAACAAGCGCTTCATAGAGAAACATCCCTTCCGAACGAAGTTGTATGATTTTGTACCGGCCAACTTGCTATAGAAGCTGCCGTATAGCCAGAAGTTCAGCGGATAAAGGCGTTATTTCACGTTTTTTTCACACGCCAAAACTACGCACAACTCCGGGAGATTTCCATAGGGTCGGTAGGATATTTCTTAGATGCTGCGGATCGCCGCTGGTCCAGAACTGTACAGGCGGCGGATTGCCAGTGGCCAGCAGTTCGCGATCACTCAAAAGACGCTGCAATTGACGCGCTACTGCCGCCCCGGTGTCGATCAAAATGATCGTCGGCGGGAGCATCTCGGCGAGCAGGGGCTTGAGGAACGGATAGTGGGTGCAGCCGAGGATGATGGTGTCGCAACCGGCCGCAATCAGCGGCTCCACGTAGCCTTGCAACAGCAGGCGCAGGGCCGGGCTGTCCAGGTCGCCGGTTTCGATCAGCTCCACCAGGCCCGGGCAGGGTTGGGTGATCACCCGCACATCGGTGGCGAAGCGGTCGAGCAAGGCGGCGAACTTGGCGCTTTGCAGGGTGCCGGTGGTCGCCAGCACGCCGACGACGCCACTGCGGGTCGCGGCGGCCGCGGGTTTGACTGCCGGTTCCATGCCCACCAATGGCCAGTCGGGATAGTCCTGACGCAAATCGGCAACCGCCGCAACGGTCGCCGTGTTGCAGGCAATCACAAACGCTTTGGCGCCCTTCTCACGGAAGAACGCCGCCACCTGTCGCGAACGATCGAGGATGAACGCCGGGGTTTTCTCGCCGTAGGGGATATTCCCGCCATCCGCCACGTACAGCAGCGACTCATGGGGCAGCAGACGCTGGATTTCGTCCAGCACCGACAGGCCGCCGACACCGGAGTCGAACACACCAATCGGCGCGTCCTTAACCATGTTGGCTACCGCAGACGCTGCAACCGGGATCGCGCTTGACCCGCAACTCGCGAAAACGCGTGGTCAGGGCGTCGATCAACAACAGCCGCCCCACCAGCGGCTCGCCGAAACCGGCCAGCAATTTCAAGGCTTCCAGGGCTTGCAGGCTGCCGACCAAACCCACCAGCGGGCCGATGACACCGGCTTCGCTGCAGGTCAGTTCGGCGTCGCTGCCGTGCCCGTATAAACAGTGGTAGCAGGGGCTTTCGGCGCGACGAGGGTCGAACACCGACAGCTGGCCTTCGAGGCGAATCGCCGCACCGCTCACCAAAGGCTTGCCGGCAGCGACACACACAGCGTTGACCGCTTCGCGGGTGGAGAAGTTGTCGCTGCAGTCCAGTACCACATCGACCGCCGCCACGGCGGCCGCGAGGGAATCCTCATCCAGCGCGCTGCGATGGGCAACCAGCTGTATTTCAGGATTGATCGCGCTCAGGCGGCGAATCGCCGAGTCGACCTTGCTCAGGCCGACGCTGTCGGTGTCGTGAATGATCTGGCGTTGCAGGTTGGTCAGGTCGACAGTGTCGAAATCCGCCAAATGCAGCTCACCCACACCCGCCGCCGCCAGGTACAGCGCCACCGGCGAACCGAGGCCACCCAGGCCGACGATCAGCGCGCGGCTGTTTTTCAGGCGCAACTGGCCTTCGATGTCGACATGCTGCAACAGAATCTGCCGGCTATAGCGCAACAGCTCCTGGTCGTTCATCACGGGCGGCGTCCCAACGTGATGCGTTCGTGGCCGCCCAGGTCGATGCGGCTGTGGACTTCTTCAAAGCCTTCCCCCAGCAGCAGGTCGCGCACGGCGGGCGCCTGGTCGTAACCGTGTTCCAGCAGCAACCAACCCGCGGCGTCGAGGTGCGCAGGCGCCTGGGCGATGATCAGCCGCAGGTCGTCCAGGCCGTCATGCCCGGATACCAGCGCGCTGGCCGGTTCAAAGCGCACGTCACCGGCCACCAGGTGCGGGTCGGTGTCGGCTATATAAGGTGGGTTGCTGATGATCAGGTTGTAAGTGTGGCCTTCGAGGGCACTGAACCAATGGCTGTTCAGCACCGTGGCGTTGTTCAGGTGCAGGCGCTGGCGGTTGCGTTCGGCCAGGGCCACGGCTTCCAGCACGCGGTCGACCGCCGTGACTTGCCAGGCCGGGCGTTCGCTGGCCAGGGCCAGGGCAATCGCGCCGCTGCCGGTGCCCAGGTCCAGGACCTTGGCCGGTGTGGCAGGCAGCAATTCCAGGGCGGCTTCCACCAGCATCTCGGTTTCCGGACGCGGGATCAGCGTGTGCGGTGCCACTTCCAGGTCGAGCTTCCAGAAGCCTTGCTGGCCGAGGATGTAGGCCACGGGCTCGCCGGCACGACGGCGTTGCAGGTAGTCGGCAAAGGTCAGCGCGTGTTCACTGCTGACGATTTTTTCCGGCCAGGTGTGCAGGTAGCTGCGGGACTTGCCCAAGGCAGCGGCCAGCAACAATTCCACGTCCAGGCGCGCAGTCGGCGAGTCCGGCAGGTCGGCGGCGCGTAACAAACTGGCAATAATGGTCATTTATTCACCTATCGCCGCAAGCTGGTCGGCCTGGTATTCAGCCAACAATGGCTCGATTACCGCATCGACGCCACCGGCGAGGATTTCGTCCAGGGAGTACAGCGTCAGGTTGACGCGGTGGTCGGTGACCCGGCCCTGGGCAAAGTTGTAGGTACGAATGCGCTCGGAACGGTCGCCCGAGCCCACCAGCAACTTACGCTCGCTGGCAATCGCATTGGCGGCGGCGCTGGTCTGCTGGTCATTCAGCTTGGCCGACAGCCAGGACATGGCCCGCGCACGGTTCTTGTGCTGGGAACGTTCTTCCTGGCACTCCACCACGATGCCCGAAGGCAAGTGAGTGATACGGATCGCCGAGTCAGTCTTGTTGACGTGCTGGCCACCGGCGCCCGATGAGCGGTAGGTGTCGACCCGCAGGTCTGCGGGGTTGATCTCGATGGCTTCCTGCTCGTCGGGCTCGGGCAACACGGCCACGGTGCACGCCGAGGTGTGGATACGGCCCTGGGATTCCGTGGCCGGAACCCGCTGCACGCGGTGCACGCCGGATTCGAACTTCAGTTTGCCGTAGACATTCTCGCCCTCAACCCGGGCGATGACTTCTTTATAGCCGCCGTGTTCGCCTTCGTTCTCGGACAAAATCTCCACACGCCAGCCGCGACGCTCGGCATAGCGCGAATACATGCGGAACAGGTCGCCGGAGAAAATCGCCGCTTCGTCACCACCGGTGCCGGCGCGGATTTCAAGGAATACGTTGCGCCCGTCGTTCGGATCCTTGGGCAACAGCATGCGTTGCAGGTCGCCTTCCAGTTCGATCAGCTTGTCCTTGGCCTCTCGCACTTCTTCAACGGCCATTTCGCGCATGTCCGGGTCGCTGTCCTTGAGCAGCGCCTGGGCGCCTTCGAGGTCAGCCTGAACCTTGAGCAACTGTTTATAGGTGCCCACGATCGGTTCAACTTCCGCGTATTCCTTGGAATAGGTGCGGAACTTGGTCTGATCGGAGATGACCTCGCCATCGCCGAGCAAGGCGGTCAGTTCTTCGAAACGGTCCTGAAGGACGTCCAGTTTATTGAGCAGTGACGCTTTCATTGCGGTTTTTTATCCGAAGAGCTTTCTGTCGCGCCCTCACCGAGGGCAAAGAGTTCCTGGGCCATGGCCAGCGCATCGAGGCGGCCTTCGGCGGTAAGCTTTTTCAACTGGACACTGGGAGCATGCAGCAATTTGTTGGTCAGGCCGCGCGCCAGTTGCATCAGCACGTCTTCGGCGCTGCTGCCGTTGGCGAGCATACGCTGGGCCTTGATCAATTCCTCGTCCCGCAGGCGTTCGCCTTGCTGACGGTAGGCCTTGAGCACGTCCACTGCCGCCAGTTCACGCAGGCGCACCATGAAATCGTCGGCACCGGTGCTGACCATTTCCTCGGCAGCCTGGGCAGCGCCCTGGCGACTCTTGAGGTTTTCGGCGACCACTTCGTGCAGGTCGTCGACGCTATAGAGGTAAACGTCGTCCAACTCGCCGACTTCAGGCTCGATATCCCGGGGAACGGCGATATCCACCATGAAGATCGGCTTGTGCTTGCGCAGTTTCAGGGCGCTTTCTACCGCGCCCTTGCCGAGGATCGGCAACTGGCTGGCAGTAGAGCTGATGACGATGTCGCTGCGCACCAGCTCGGCCGGGATGTCGGAAAGCAACACCGCGTGGGCACCGAACTGCTCGGCCAGGATGCTGGCGCGTTCCAGGGTACGGTTGGCGACGACAATGCGCTTTACGCCCAGTTCGTGCAGGTGGCGGGCGACCAGGGTGATGGTCTCGCCGGCGCCGATCAGCAGGGCCTGGCTGCGCTGCAAGTCACTGAAAATCTGTTTGGCCAGGCTGACGGCGGCAAACGCCACGGACACCGGGTTTTCACCGATGGCGGTGTCGGTGCGCACCTGCTTGGCGGAGTTGAAGGTGGCCTGGAACAGGCGCCCCAGCAGCGGGCCGATGGTGCCGGCCTCGCGGGCCACGGCGTAGGCGGACTTCATCTGGCCGAGAATCTGCGGCTCGCCCAACACCAGCGAATCCAGCCCGGAGGCGACGCGCATCATGTGACGAACTGCCGCATCCTCTTCGTGCACATATGAGCTTTGGCGCAGCTCATCGAGGCTCAAATGGTGGTAATCGGCCAGCCAGCGCAGCACCACATCCGCTGAAAGATGTTCCTGCTCTATATAGAGCTCGCTGCGATTACAGGTCGAAAGGATCGCAGCTTCGCGACTGTCGGTGAGCCGGCAGAGCTGCTGCAAGGCCTCAACCAACTGCTCGGGAGTAAAAGCCACGCGCTCGCGGACGTCTACAGAAGCAGTCTTGTGGTTAATACCGAGTGCAAGGAAGGCCATTCAATATCGCTGATGATGTCGGGAAGCCGACAATTGTCCTACTTCGAATGATTCAGAACAACCACCGTAGGCTATTGTCCTAATGCCTTGTGTCTATAAAGGCATCCACTGAGACTCGGTTATGTTTGGCCGAAGGCTTGTGTCATGATGATCCGACCGCAGGTTAGTCGTCCTCTTCCTATATGAATAGATCTTCCGCGTTGCTCCTTGCTTTTGTCTTTCTCAGCGGCTGCCAGGCCATGGCACCCGTGTCGCCGGACGGTACGCCGCCGGTAGAAGACAGCACCCCCGCCCCTGAAAAGCCCAAGGTTTATTCCTCGTTCAGTGAAGAGACGATCTTCAGCCTGCTGAGCGCGGAGCTGGCCGGCCAGCGCAATCGTTTCGACATTGCCCTGGATAACTACGTGACCCAGGCCATCAATACTCAGGATCCGGGGATTTCGGAGCGGGCGTTTCGCATCGCCGAGTACCTGGGCGCCGATCAGGCGGCCCTGGACTCCTCGCTGATCTGGGCGAAAAACGCCCCGGACGATCTCGAGGCGCAACGGGCAGCGGCCATTCAACTGGCCCGCGCCGGGCGCTATGACGACTCCATGGTGTATATGGAGAAGGTCCTGCAGGGCAAGGGCGACACGCATTTCGACTTCCTCGCGCTGTCGGCCGCCGACACCGATCAGGACACCCGCAACGGCCTGATGAAGAGTTTCGACCGCCTGCTGCAAAAACACCCGAACAACAGCCAGCTGATTTTCGGCAAGGCGCTGTTGTTGCAACAGGATGATGAGCCTGAGGCTGCGCTGAAGCTGCTGGAGCAACACCCGCCGGAAGAGGGCGAGATCGCGCCGATCCTGCTGCGCGCCCGCCTGCTGCAAAACCTCAACCGCGGCAAGGAAGCGATTCCGCTGCTGGAAAAAAGCATCAAGAAGTACCCGGGCGACAAACGCCTGCTGCTGACCTATGCCCGCATGCTGGTTGAACAGGACCGCATGGAAGACGCCAAGGTGCAGTTCGCCAACCTCGTGCAGCAATACCCGGACGATGACGAATTGCGCTACTCCCTGGCGCTGGTGTGCCTGGAAGCCAAGGCCTGGGATGAGGCCAAGGGTTACCTGGAAGACCTGATCGCCCGCGAGAGCCACGTGGATTCGGCGCACCTGAACCTGGGCCGCATCGCTGAAGAGCGTAACGACCCGCAGGCTGCATTGCTTGAATACGCTCAGGTCGGCGCCGGCAATGACTACCTGCCGGCGCAACTGCGCCAGGCCGATATCCTGATGAACAACGGCCGCACCGACGAGGCGGAAAAACGCCTGGCTGCCGCACGGGATGCCGAACCGGACTACGCGATCCAGCTGTACCTGATCCAGGCCGAGACCCTGTCGGCCAACAAGCAGGGCGATCGCGCCTGGAAAATTCTCCAGCAAGCCTTGCTGCAATATCCGGACGACTTGAACCTGCTGTACACCCGCGCCATGCAGGCGGAAAAACGCAATGACCTGGCGCAGATGGAAAAAGACCTGCGCCTGATCATCAAGCGCGACCCGGACAATGCCATGGCACTGAACGCCCTGGGTTACACCTTGTCCGACCGTACAACGCGTTACGCCGAAGCCAAGGAGCTGATTGAAAAAGCTCACCAGCTCAACCCGGAAGACCCGGCCGTACTCGACAGCCTCGGCTGGGTGAATTACCGCCTGGGCAACCTGGACGAAGCCGAACGCTTGTTGCGCCAGGCGCTGGAGCGCTTCCCCGACCAGGAAGTCGCCGCACACCTGGGCGAAGTGCTCTGGGCCAATGGCAAGCAGCGTGAAGCGCGACAAATCTGGGAGAAGTTCCTCAAGGAACAGCCTGAAAGCCCAATCCTGCGCAGCACCATCAAGCGCCTGACCGGATCCGAGACCCTTTAATTTTATGTTTTTGCGCCACGTTATCGTTTTCAGCTTTATCGCCCTGCTTGCCGGCTGTTCCGGTCTTGGCACCCGTGAATCTGTCGAAGGCCCGGGCAACCCGGCGCAGTGGCAGCAGCACAAGGATCAACTGAGCAGCCTTGATGGCTGGCAGATCGAGGGCAAGGTGGGCATTCGCGCCCCGAAAGATTCGGGCAGCGGCACCTTGTTCTGGCTGCAACGCCAGGACTATTACGACATTCGCCTGTCTGGCCCGCTGGGCCGCGGTGCGGCACGCCTGACCGGCCGGCCGGGGCAAGTCAGCCTGGAAGTGGCCAATCAGGGCCGCTATGAAGCGCCAACGCCGGAAGCCCTGCTGGAAGAACAGATGGGCTGGAAACTCCCCGTATCGCACCTGGTGTGGTGGGTACGCGGTCTTCCTGCGCCAGACAGCAAGAGCCGCCTGAGCCTCAATGGCGACAGCCGCCTGGCTTCGCTGGAACAGGATGGCTGGCAGGTCGAATACCTGAGCTATGTGCAACAGAACGGTTACTGGCTGCCCGAGCGCATCAAGCTGCATGGCACCGACCTTGACGTCACGCTGGTGATCAAGGACTGGCAACCGCGTAAGCTGGGGCAGTGAGATGAACGAGCAACGCCTGACCCTGCCCTCCCCGGCCAAACTCAATTTGATGCTGCACATTCTCGGTCGCCGTGAAGACGGCTATCACGAGTTGCAGACGATTTTTCAATTTCTCGACTACGGCGATGAACTGACCTTCGCCGTTCGCGATGACGGCGTGATCCAGTTGCACACCGAATTCGACGGCGTGCCTCACGACAGCAACCTGATTGTGAAGGCCGCGAAAAAACTCCAGGAACAATCCGGTTGCCCATTGGGCATCGACATCTGGATCGAAAAAATCCTGCCCATGGGCGGCGGCATCGGTGGCGGCAGCTCAAATGCCGCAACGACATTGCTCGGCCTGAATCACTTGTGGCAACTGGGTTGGGACCACGATCGCCTGGCGGCGCTGGGCCTGACACTGGGCGCGGACGTCCCGGTTTTCGTGCGTGGGCACGCCGCTTTTGCCGAAGGCGTGGGGGAGAAACTCACCCCTGTAGACCCCGAAGAGCCGTGGTATGTCGTGCTTGTTCCGCAAGTATCTGTAAGTACAGCAGAAATTTTTTCAGATCCACTGTTGACACGTAACTCTCCTCCCATTAAAGTGCGCCCCGTTCCCAAGGGAAACAGTCGAAATGACTGCTTACCGGTTGTAGCAAGGCGTTATCCAGATGTACGTAACGCTTTGAATTTGTTAGGTAATTTTACCGAAGCAAAATTAACCGGAACTGGAAGTTGTGTGTTTGGGGGCTTCCCAAGCAAAGCTGAAGCTGATAAAGTCTCGGCCCTTCTTACAGAGACCCTTACAGGGTTTGTAGCAAAGGGAAGCAACGTTTCGATGTTGCATCGCAAGCTGCAAAGTCTGCTCTAAAGGAACCGAGTACTGGGTACTCGTTGCAACAGATACAGGGGCGTCGCCAAGCGGTAAGGCAGCAGGTTTTGATCCTGCCATGCGTTGGTTCGAATCCAGCCGCCCCTGCCATTTTCTATACTCATCCAGGTTACCCTCAGCCTCTAGGTACTGCGCGTGTCCAAGATGATGGTCTTTACGGGGAATGCTAACCCCGATCTGGCTCGGCGTGTTGTACGTCAGCTGCATATCCCTCTCGGTGACATCTCTGTCGGTAAATTCTCCGACGGCGAAATTACAGCCGAGATCAATGAAAACGTCCGCGGTAAAGATGTCTTCATTATTCAGCCGACTTGCGCTCCGACCAACGATAACCTGATGGAACTCGTCGTGATGGCTGATGCCTTCCGCCGCTCCTCAGCAACTCGAATCACAGCTGTAATCCCTTACTTTGGTTATGCCCGTCAGGATCGCCGTCCGCGTTCCGCACGTGTGGCTATCAGCGCGAAAGTCGTTGCTGACATGCTGACCGTGGTAGGTATCGACCGTGTTCTCACGGTTGACCTGCACGCTGACCAAATCCAGGGGTTCTTCGATATTCCGGTAGATAACATCTACGGCTCCCCCGTCCTGGTGGATGACATCGAAGACCAGCGCTTTGAAAACCTGATGATCGTGTCCCCGGACATTGGTGGCGTCGTGCGTGCACGGGCTGTTGCCAAATCCCTGGGCGTGGATCTCGGGATCATCGACAAACGCCGCGAGAAAGCCAATCACTCTGAAGTGATGCATATCATCGGTGATGTCGAAGGGCGTACCTGTATTCTGGTTGATGACATGGTCGACACCGCCGGCACCCTGTGCCACGCGGCGAAAGCCTTGAAAGAGCACGGTGCAGCAAAAGTCTTCGCCTACTGCACACACCCTGTGCTGTCGGGCCGAGCGATCGAGAACATCGAGAACTCAATGCTGGACGAACTGGTGGTGACTAACACCATCCCGTTGTCCGCTGCCGCTCAAGCCTGTTCGCGTATCCGTCAACTGGATATCGCACCGGTAGTTGCCGAAGCGGTTCGCCGCATCAGCAACGAAGAATCGATCAGCGCGATGTTCCGTTAAGGGTCAAACCTTAGCGGCATCAACCTGACGAAAAGCGCCCCGCCCCAGCATTCTGCCGGGGCGGGGCTTTTTTGCCCATATCGCCTTTAGCGCTGGTCGCAAACGCTAGGGCGAATGTGGTTATTTTGGAGATACAACATGAACGATTTTACTTTGAATGCTGAACTGCGTTCCGACCTGGGGAAAGGTGCGAGCCGCCGCCTGCGTCGTCTCGCAAGCCTGGTTCCAGCTGTAGTTTACGGTGGCGAAAAAGCCCCTGAATCCATCAGCATGCTGGCTAAAGAAATCGCCAAACTGCTCGAAAACGACGCGGCTTACAGCCACATCATCGAGCTGAACGTTGGCGGCACCAAGCAGAACGTCATCATCAAGGCACTGCAACGTCACCCAGCTAAAGGCCACGTGCTGCACGCTGACTTCGTACGCGTAGTAGCTGGTCAGAAACTGACCGCTATCGTGCCTGTGCACTTCGTGGGTGAAGAAGCTCCGGTCAAGAAAGGCGGCGAAGTTTCGCACGTTATCGCCGAGATCGAAGTGACCTGCCTGCCGAAAGACCTGCCTGAGTTCATCGAAGTCGACCTGTCGGCTCTGGAAATCGGCGCAATCGTTCACCTGTCCGACCTCAAGGCTCCTAAAGGCGTTGAGTTCGTTGCACTGGCTCACGGTGACGACAAAGCTGTTGCAAACGTACACGCTCCACGCGTTGCACCAGAAGCTGAAGAAGGCGCTGCAGAGTAATTCACTCTGTAATGCCGGAGCTTGAGGAAACATCGCGGACCGGAACGTAGCGAGAAAGCGGGCGAGAATGCGAAGTTGGCCTCTAACGGTTAATGAGTTTTTGTCGTCCACTTTCGCCGCACCAACGGCGATGTTATCCACAACTCCAAAGGAAGGGCCCCTGTCGTGACTGCCATTAAACTGATCGTTGGCCTGGGAAATCCAGGCGCAGAATACGAACAGACCCGGCATAACGCGGGGGCCCTTTTTGTTGAGCGCATCGCCCACGCCCAAGGCGTCAATCTTGTGGCCGATCGCAAATATTTCGGCCTGACCGGACGCTTTTCGCATCAGGGTCAGGATGTTCGTCTGTTGATTCCCACCACCTACATGAACCGCAGCGGCCAGGCTGTCGCGGCGCTTGCGGGCTTCTTCCGGATCAAACCCGAAGAAATCCTGGTGGCCCATGACGAACTGGACCTGCCACCCGGCGTTGCCAAGCTCAAGCAAGGCGGCGGCCATGGCGGGCATAATGGCCTGCGCGACATCATCGCGCAGTTGGGCAATCAGAATACGTTCTACCGCTTGCGGCTTGGCATTGGCCACCCGGGCGTTGCCAGTATGGTTTCAAATTTCGTCCTGGGTCGTGCGCCACGCGCCGAACAGGAAAAACTCGATGCCAGCATCGATTTTGCCCTCGGCGTGCTGCCGGATATCTTCGCCGGTGAATGGAACCGTGCGATGAAAAACCTGCACAGCCAGAAGGCCTGACTCTTTACCCGAGGGGAAACACCATGGGATTCAATTGCGGCATCGTCGGCCTACCTAACGTCGGCAAGTCCACCCTGTTCAACGCCCTGACCAAATCCGGTATTGCGGCGGAGAACTTCCCCTTCTGCACCATCGAACCGAACACCGGTATCGTGCCGATGCCCGATACACGCCTGGACGCCCTGGCGGCCATCGTGAATCCAAAGCGCATCCTGCCGACCACCATGGAGTTCGTCGACATCGCGGGCCTGGTAGCCGGCGCGTCGAAAGGTGAAGGCCTGGGCAACAAGTTCCTCGCCAACATCCGCGAGACCGATGCCATCGCCCACGTGGTCCGCTGCTTCGAAGACGAGAACGTGATTCACGTCTCCAACAGCGTCGACCCGAAACGCGATATCGAGATCATCGACCTGGAACTGATCTTCGCCGACCTCGACAGCTGCGAGAAGCAACTGCAAAAGGTCACGCGTAACGCCAAGGGCGGCGACAAGGACGCAGTGGTCCAGAAAGCCTTGCTGGAGCAACTGATTGCCCACTTCACTCTGGGCAAGCCGGCACGCAGCCTGATGAAGAACATGATCACCGACGAAAAGGCGGTGATCAAGGGCTTCCACCTGCTGACTACCAAGCCGGTGATGTACATCGCCAACGTGGCTGAAGACGGTTTCGAGAACAACCCGCTGCTCGACGTGGTCATGGCCATTGCCGAAGAAGAAGGCGCGATGGTTGTTCCAGTGTGCAACAAGATCGAAGCGGAAATCGCCGAGCTGGAAGACGGCGAAGAGAAAGACATGTTCCTCGAGGCCCTGGGCCTGGAAGAGCCTGGCCTGAACCGCGTGATCCGTGCCGGCTACGAAATGCTGCACCTGCAGACCTACTTCACCGCCGGTGTTGAAGAAGTACGCGCCTGGACCGTCAAGGTCGGTGCCACTGCCCCGCAAGCGGCTGGCGTGATCCACACCGACTTCGAAAAAGGCTTCATCCGCGCCGAAGTCATCGCCTACAACGACTTCATCCAGTTCAAGGGTGAAGCCGGTGCCAAGGAAGCCGGTAAATGGCGCCTGGAAGGCAAGGAATACATCGTCAAGGATGGCGACGTGATGCACTTCCGCTTCAACGTGTAAGCGTAACCTGCGGGCCATACCGCAAAACAAAAAGCCGATGCACTGCATCGGCTTTTTTGTGGGCGATGTTTGCAACTCTCTACAATGATCGACTTTGAAACATCCCCTGACATCTTAATACGAAAAATATATAAAACAACCACAGCCCCCAATACGTAAAAATACGCCAATCCTCCCTGACACCCCAGAGTTTAAGATTATTCCGACCTATTATCAGGCATTCACGAGCGAGCGCCCACTTGAATAATATTTAACTTAAGATTTTTTGGTTTTCACACATCACAAACGTCTATTTCGCACTCTCCGACAGAATGACAAATCAGCTAAATTCCGTTCTACTTATCCATATCAGCAGGGAAGCCCCTCAGTAAAATAATGAGAGATAATAGGAGCAATAGCGATATGTCGGCCTCCTATCAAAGCATGTTTGAAACGGATGATCCATTTACTGAATGCCCAATCATTGAAGCCACTATCAACAATACTGCAGCATTAAACATAGATATACTTTTGCTGGGAGAAACCGGCACCGGTAAGGATACCCTGGCCCAACGCATCCATCGCTTATCGGGCCGGCGAGGTAACTTCGTCGCCGTCAACTGCGCTGCAATTCCCGAAAGCCTGGCGGAAAGCCAACTATTCGGGGTCAACAGCGGCGCCTACACCGGTGCAATGCAATCACGGGCAGGCTTTGTCGAAGCTGCACACCTGGGCACCTTATACCTCGACGAAATCGACAGCATGCCGTTGTCGCTTCAAGCCAAGCTGCTGCGGGTACTGGAATGTCGAGGGGTCGAACGCCTGGGCTCGACCCGATTCATCCAAGTGGATATGCGTGTCATCGCTTCTGCCCAGCAATCGTTGCACGAGATGGTGGAACGAGGTGCCTTCCGACGGGATCTGTATTTCCGTCTCAATGTCGTCAATATCCATCTCCCCCCTTTGCGGGAGCGTCGGGAGTTAATTATCCCGTTGTTTCTTAATATGATCAAACAAGAAGCAGAGACCTTTAAGTGCCCCGTGCAAGCCCCAGCAGGCGCGCTGCTGCAGCAGTTACTCTGCCACCCTTGGCTCGGTAATATTCGCGAACTTCGCTCATCCGCTAAACGCTTCGTTTTGGGCCTAACCCCGCTCCCTACAAGCCTTACGCCACAGACCGAGATGAATTTGAAGGCACGCCTGCAACAGATCGAAAAAGTATTAATTGAGGAGTCGCTGCAGCGTCATGAACACAGCGTCGACAGTGCAGCGGCAGAGTTGGGGGTCGCGCTTCGCACGCTTTATTATCGAATGAAACAACTGAAAGTATTTACCCCTTGAAATCAAGCAGAGATATTCAAGTTGATTTAAAGCCCCTCCTTCAAACAGGTTTGAAACATTTACAAACATTTACCTTGTTCACGTCAGGAACGAAAATCACGGCATCAGCCACTTAGCCTACGAGTAATCACAATTGCTCACAAACTGTGCAGATATAGAACGAACAATCTCTGCACACTATCCGACCTCATACAAAGGTAAATTAGATGATTAATTCTTCAGTTGGTGGTGCGTCTTCGGCGGCGGCCGACTCTACGGCGGCGGTAGACTCTACGGCAGCGTGGGCCAGGCAGGAAAACAACAGAACTGCCATATTAAAGATGCAAGAGGGCGTCCAGGACACGAAGACGGGCAGGGCAATTGATAGCGCCATCTCGAAAATGACGCTCGTTGGCAAAGTGCGGTTTCCAAACTAAATAATCCTGGCCTCCCCTGCCTGTGCCGGGGAGTGCCACTGTCACCACTAGCACTGTAATGGACACGCTCCAGGGAGTTTCATATGTACATCAACGACGCCGAGAGGGTGCAAAAAAGGTCCTGGGATGTTCCGGCTGAGTCGCCCACTGCATTTAACGGGACCTCCGATATGAATTTCTTCAACGCGCAACTTGATCATTCCGCAGCGCACTACAAAAGAATCTCCCCCTCTATGCCCGATAACCTATTCAACCTGAACGCTCCTAAGTCGTCGTTCGAGCGCGTGAAAAAAGGGATGGATGACATGCTGCGGAACAAGCAGACCGAGGCATCCCATGCACTGCCACAATCACTTGCCCTCGCGAACTTTGAAGTGGTGGCTCCGGTCAAGGTGTGCGGCATGCTGGTGAAAGGCCTCGATAAAATCTCCAACCTGGCATAGCCGCATGCATCGCTATCTATCCATCACGCTCTTTTGTTTATCGACATTGATGCTCGCCGGCTGCGGTGAGAGCGTAGAACTCCATCGCCAGCTGTCCGAGCAGGAAGCCAACGAAGTCGTTGCCGAGTTGGCAGACAAGGCGATCCGCGCCCAGAAAATTCCGGCCAAAGACGGCGTGGTCGTTCGCGTCCGGGCAAACGACATCAGCCGGGCTGTTCGCACGCTGGAGGCCGCCGGTCTACCCAAAGTGGGCCGCTCCACCTTGGGAGATATCTTTCGCAAGGAGGGGGTCATTTCCACGCCGCTGGAAGAACGGGCGCGCTATATCTATGCACTGTCACAAGAATTGGAAGCCACACTGTCGAATATCGATGGCGTGATCGTTGCGCGCGTCCATGTCGTGCTGCCGGAGCGGGTGGCACCTGGAGAACCGGTACAACCGGCGTCCGCCTCGGTGTTCATCAAGCATGATCCGCGACTGGACCCCGACAACATTCAAGCCCGCGTGCGAAGGATGGTTGCCAGCAGCATCCCCGGTATGGCCTCAGCGATAGAAAACACGCAAAAACTGACCGTCGTTTTCGTGCCAGCTACAGCCTATCAGGAGAAGCAACAACTCATCTATCTCGGGCCCTTCCTGGTACCGGAGCAAGACCTCGCGTTCTGGCGTACCAGTATCATAGCCTCCTTGATCGCCTTACTGCTGGGAGGCTCTGCAGGGTTACTCTGGCGCCGACGGATTAAGGACAACCAGCCGAAAGAGTCTGCGACCGTACCGGCCCATGAATAAGGACCTCCTGTGGGTTCGATGGTGGGTTTCCCCATGGGAAAACGCGCACCGCGACTGGTACACGCAGAACCGCTTTGTGGAAACAGAGACGCTCTCACGCGCTTTTCATCAACGGGTGAGCCTTTTGTTCGAGATCGAGCCTGAACTTCCTCCCCGCCCTTCTGCGCCTATATTCCAACTGGTACTGACCTGTAGTCCGCCACAACAAGACCTTGCCCTGTTGTTGGTCAAAGAAATAGACAACCCCAGCCGCGACAGCCGCTTGAACCGAGAACAACACCTCTGGTGCCAGCGCCTGACCAAGGCAATGACACCCGAAGTGCTGTTGCCAGCGACCGTTGACGACCCTCTGCATTACCTGCGCGCCTGGGTATCACCGGCCATCTGGCAGCGGTTGCGCCTGAGCTTTGCCCGCCAGCGAGTACTTGAACTGGAATCGCACCCCAGGTTGCTCAGCACCCACGGCCGCTGGGACACCCTGTGGCAAGCCGCCCTCTGGCGGGCAACGTCAAACATCCTCAACGAAACCCAGCACCTGCCCTCGTGAGAAAAACCAGTATGTTTTGCCCCAAAAAAATCGAGCTGCATACCGTTAACACACAGTTGCCGCCAGCTCTGATTCCTCGGGAAATGCTTGTCGACTTCACCCAGGCCAGCAAGTTGATCGAACACGCCCAAGCCCAGGCACTTTCGCTCATAGAACAGGCTCAAGCCCAGTGTGAGCGTGTATTGGAAGAGGCAGGCGAAAACTTCTGGCAACGCGCCAACCCCATTCTGCAACGCTGGGAGTCGGAACGTCAGGCGATGCATGAGAGCCTGGAACAGGTCGCAACCTCAGTGATCAGCACCGCCATTCGGGGCTTCCTGGATGAGACCCCGCCCCCCCAACGCATCAGGGCTCTACTCAACCAACTGCTGGCGGCTCAACTGCCTCCCGTCAACGCGACCCTGCTGTGCCATCCACAGGACCGAGAAGCCATCGAACAGTGGCTCGCTCGCCTGGTCGATGTGCCGTGGACACTTCGAGTCGATAACGCTGTCAGCGCCCAGTCATTGCTGCTTGAGACAAAAGACGGCGGCTTTCATATCAATTGGGCCGATGCTCTGGACCATCTGATACCCGCCCCCCTCAAGTGATTCACGGCGTCGATGAGCGCTGTTTTTCAACAAATTTCCTAGACCGATGGAACCTGTAACACATCAGCGGCCACACATGAGGTAGCAACCACGGAGACAACCCATGATTAGTGACGACCGCAGCCTTTCAAAGCTATACCGGGAACTGGCCCGGGACGAAAAGAACTTCGGGGACATCACAAAGGATGTTCATGAAATGCAAGACATAGAAGAGCTGAAGATGCTGTTCGCCCAGATGACCGAGCAATCACTCAACATGGCTAAGAAAGTGTCGATGGCGTCAGCCTTGCATACCCTCAAAAACGAGACTAAAAATTATGTTCTCGCAAACAGTTCCTGAGGATTGGCACTCAACCTTGATTGATTGTTTGAATGGCCATCAACCACAGGCCCGGCTGTATGAAAACGACGACGAGCTGAGCCTGCAGTGCCATGAAAATCATCTACTGCTGCGTATTCAACTGACTCGCCCTGGTCTCACAACCTATCCGTTGCAGGCCTGGCTACGTCTCGGAGGGGCCAGCCTGGCGCATTTCGCGGGTGCATTGGCCATTTGTCCCAGGACCGGCCATCTCTGGCTGGTGCAAGGCCTGCCACGGGGTTGCAGTCAGGACCAACTGTTGAACGCTCTCGAAGCACTCCTCAACCAGCGCGACACCTGGCGCAGCGTCATTGCTCGCCAGGCGAAACCTGCGCGCAAGTGCCAGGCCACCGTGTTACGTAAGCCTCTGCACTGAAATAGAGAACCTGTCATGTATAACGAAACCTACAAGCGCAGCGGCTTGCGCGTAAACCCGCCTGGAATTTCATTTCGACGTGCGGATTGGCGATGCCTGATCGCACTGGCTTGTTTGCTCGCTCCGGCGCACAACAGTTTTGCTGCCATTCCCACCGAGTGGAAAAACACCGCCTATGCCTACGAGGCCGAACACAAGCCCCTGCGGGATGTGCTGGAGGACTTCGCCCAGACCTTCGGTACCCAACTGCAAATCGACGGCCTCCTCGAAGGCAACGTCAACGGCAAGATACGCGCCAATACCCCACAATCGCTTCTCGACAGGCTCGGCGTAGAGCACCGTTTCCAGTGGTACCTGTACAACAACACGCTGTACGTCAGCACCCTGGACCAGCAGGAATCTGCACGCCTGGAGGTCTCCTCCGAGACCATCGCTGACCTCAAGCAGGCCCTCACCGATATAGGCTTGCTCGATAGCCGCTTCGGCTGGGGCGAATTGCCTGACGACGGCGTGGTGCTGGTTTCCGGTCCCAAGCGCTATATCGAACAGATCAAGCAGTTCAGCAGCCAGCGCAAGTCCCCCGATGAAAAGCAGAGCGTCCTCAGCTACCCGCTGAAGTTCGCCAATGCGGCGGACCGCCAGATTGATTATCGCGGCGAGAAACTGACCATCCCAGGCGTTGCCAGCATGCTGCGGGGGCTGCTGGAACCTCGCACAGCCTCGACGCTTTCAGGCATGAGCCCACGCCCTCCCTCTGCCTCCCAACCCTCACCCATAACCCCGGCATTTCCGCGCCTGAGTAACCCGATGCTGGGGCAAATGCTCGGTCAGACGATGAACCCGGGACCGGCGGACACCGGCATGTCGCTCACCCCTCGGGCACCGGTCTCCACCAGCAAAATCCGAGTCGAAGCCGATGTGCGCAACAACGCCATCCTGATCTACGACCTGCCGGAGCGCCAGGCGATGTACCGTGAGCTGATCAGCCAGCTCGACGTAGCCCGCAAGCTGGTGGAAATCGATGCGATCATCCTTGATATCGAGCGCACTCAACTGCGGGAATTCGGGGTCAACTGGGGCTTTCAAAACAGTCGTTTCCGTGGCGAAGTAAACATGGCTCCCGGGACTTCATCACAGTTGCGGATCAAAAACAGAGACCGTTTCTACACCGATATTCGCGCACTGGAGCAACGTGGCCTGGCGACCATGGTGTCCAATCCGTCCGTGCTCACCCTGGAAAACCAGCCGGCGGTGATCGATTTCAACCGCACCCAATACCTCACCGCCGGCACCGAGACTGCAACTATCCTGCCCATCACGGTCGGCACCAGCTTCCAGGTGGTACCGAGGGTGATCACTACCCGCGGCAATCACCAGATCCACCTGGTGGTGGATATCGAGGATGGCAACTTCAACGAGTCCAACCCCGAGCGCATCGGCCCCGATGTGCGCCGCGGCAAGGTCAGCACACAGGCGGTCATGGCCGAAAAACGCTCGTTGGTGGTCGGTGGCTTCCATGTCACCGAAAGCACCGACAAACAAAGCAAGATCCCTGTGTTGGGGGATATTCCGCTGCTGGGCAAGGCCCTGTTTTCTTCTTCCGAACGCCAGAACAACCGGCGCGAACGCCTGTTTATCCTGACGCCGCGCGTGATCGGCGATCAGGCTGATCCTTCACGTTACTTGCCACAGGAGGATCAAGCCGAACTGCAGGCCGCACTCAAGCCATTGGCCCGGCGGTATGCCGAGCATCAACCGGTGATCAAGCGCAGCGACATCACCAGCACCCTGGCTCACCTCGTCACCGGGCAAGTACCCACGGCCTTCAAGGCCGCGCCCATGCCACTGGGCCTGGACACCTTGTGCAGCACCCGCGAGCTATTGGCCCTGAACACCGAACGCAGCCAATGGTATGCAGGCCCGCAGTTCAATGTGGCCGTGGTGGTAGTACGCAATCAGTTCAACCGTAACGTGCGCATCGATGAAAAAGAGTGCAGCAACTCCCAGACCCTGGCCGTCAGCGTCTGGCCACGTGCCTGGCTCAAGCCGGGGGAAGAGGCGGAGGTATTTATCGCCATGCGGCCCGTGGTCAAAGATGAACACATCGGTGTGTCCCGCCCCTCCCTGATCACCCCCACCCGGAAGAACGCGCCATGAAACGCCTACTCACCCTCCTCGGCCTGGCCCTGCTTATCGTTGGTTGTACGCCGACGTGCAAGGGCGACTCCTGTTCACGCCCGCAATCGAGCGCCGATAAGCTGGTAGTCTGGTGGCCGCCGCAGATGCGCGTCGAATCGGGCCCTGCCGGCGAGCGCTCCGACTATCAAACGATCTCACTGGAACGGTAAGCTCCATGGGGCCGAACGATACGTCGTCTCGCCAGGTATTCCTGGATAACCTGGTGGGCGGCAAGGACGCCCACCTGCCCCTCAGCCCGGGCATAAGCGTGTCCCCATTAAAGGCCGGTGGTAAACCTGGGCTTGCGTTGCAGGTCGACCGTGGAGCGCTGAAAGCTGGACAGTTGGAACGGGTACTGGAGCGGCTTTTTGAACAGGCGGTGGCGTTTGACGGCTGCTTTGCCTATCTCGATGCCAGGGATGCCCTGGTGATCTGGCACGCGCTGCCGGCAGGTGCAGAGGAGGCAGATGACATCATCGGCAAGCTGCTTTCACTGGGCTGCCTCGATATGCTGGACGTGCACCGCTACCGTTAACGTTGCTTAAGCTCCGGAAACTCCAGCGTTTCACGCTTGGCCTCGTCGTTGAGCTCACGCAGGGTGCGGTAGAGGAACGCTACCGCCTGCAACGTCTCCCGGGGGATGTTCGCCCCAAGCTTCTTCTCGTACAGCGTGCGCGCGAGCCACACACACTGGATCACCGGCACGTCGGCCGCCTTGGCCCGGTCAATCAGTTTCCGGGCCTCGGCATCCGTGCCTTTATCCACCAGCAGCGGCAGCGGCGTTTTGCCCGGCCGGTAGTACAGCGCGACAGCAAAGTGCGTCGGGTTGACCACCAGCATGTCGGACTCTTCCAGCTTGGGCAGCTTGACCTTCGGCTCTTCCTGGGCCAGTTGATAGGCCAACTGACGCCGCTGACCCTTGACGTGGGGGTCGCCTTCCATGTCCTTGTATTCCTTCATCACCTCCACCTGAGTCATGCGCATGCTCTTGGCAAAGAAGTGCTTCTGCAGCGCCATGTCGATCAATGCCAGGACCAGCAGCAATCCCAGGCAAGCGTGCAGCAGATGGCGAAACAGGATGATCAACGCAAGGATGTAACTCTGCAGGTCGCTGGTGGCCAGGTTGATCAAGGCGCTCAATGACGGTCCGATCACCACATACAGAATCACGCCAAGGAGCAGCGCCTTGACCAACCCCATCAACAGGTTCATCAGCGACTTGGCAGAGAACATCTGCTTGACCTGGCTAAGAGGGTTGAGACGGCCGAAATTCAGCTTCAGGCTTTCCGGCGCAAACAGGAAACCGAACTGAATCCAGCCGCTGATCAACTTCACCGCGATCGCCAATCCGGCCATCAGCAAGGCGAAGGAAAAAAACACGATCAAGCCTTCCGTCAGCACTTCCTCCAGCGCCCGCACAAAGGGCTGCTCGAAGCGAGACATGGGCATCACCAGCAACTGCTGAAAGCGCTGCATGCTGGTTTCGGCGGTGAACAACGCGATTTCGCTGAGGGCCGTCAGCACCAGTAGCTTACCGACGTCCTGGCTTTGGGCGACCTGGCCTTTCTGGCGCTGATCCTTGAGTTTCTTGGGCGTGGCCGCGTGTTTTTTCTCACCTGAATCACTCATGGTGTTGAGCCCCCGAACATCAGGCCGAGGGAGTGCTTAAGGTCTACCAACTGCGCCATGTGTTCGACGATCAAGTCCTGTAGCAGCGGGAAATACAGCAGCAGGATACCCAACCCCACGAGGCTCTTGACCGGCGTGGCCAGGGTAGAAACTTGCAGTTGCGGACTGTACAGCCCCAACACGGAGAAGCCGAATTCCAGAAACAACAGCACTGCAATAAAAGGCGCGGCGTACAGCATCATGTGGGTAAAGGTATCGCCGAGCACGCCGAGGAAAACACCGAACCCATTGACTGCCGGCAGCGGCAACCAGGCGGTTGCCGGCCAGATCAGGTAACTGTCCCAGATCACCTGGGTCAGCACGCTCAGGCCCAGGACCGCGATCAGCAGGTAAATCACCAACTGTTTGAAGAGGTGGCCAATGGGGGTGGCGTCCGGACCCAGCGAAGGGTTGAGTTGGCCGCCCGCCAAAGCGCCACGCTGGTTATCCAGCAGGGCCCCCACCGACTCGAACATCCAGAACGGCATGGCCAACAGGGTCCCCAGTAAAAACCCCAGGGCAACTTCCTTGAGTACCAGGCCGATGAGCATCAACACGGAGTAATCCTGGCCACTCATGGCGGCATGTATACCGGGTGTCGGTATCAACGCCATGACCATCACGATCACGTTCCGAAGCCTGCCTTTTATGTGCTGGAAACAAAACGCCGGCACCAGAATCGCGACAGGATAAATGCGCGCCATGGCCACCACCAGGCTTGGCAAATATTCTAGATAGATCTGCACGCGTGTTCCCTCAGTTCAATGCCGAACGGGCGATCATGTCGAACATCAGGTTGATCAACTGGATCAACTCCAGGCCGATCCAGCGGCCGGTCAATACCAGCGTAATGCCCACCGCGACCAGCTTAATGCCGAAGGGCAGCGTCTGGTCCTGGATCTGCATCAGGGCCTGCACCAGGGAGGTCAGCACGCCGACGATCACCGCCACGATCAGCGGCGGCGCCGACAGCACCACCACCAGCAACATGCCCTGTTTGAACAGCACAATCGGTTCCATAGGGCACTCAGAGGTAAGAAAGGAACAGGCTGTCGAGCAATCGCGACCACCCGGAAACCATCACGAACAACAGCAGCTTGAGCGGCAGGGAAATGGTCATGGGCGAGACCATTTGCATCCCCAGGGCCAGCAGCAGGTTGGACACGATCAGGTCGATGACGATGAACGGAATGTAGATCAGGAAGCCGATCTCGAACCCCGCCTGCAACTGCGACAACACAAACGCCGGGACCAACAGGATGAAGTCTTCGCGCTGAGTGCTCTGCGCCATTTCAGGCGGCCACATGCGCGCGCTGTTTTCCAGCAGGTGGGTCAACACATCCGGGTCGGTGTTGCGCAGCATGAACGCGCGCAACGGCTGTATGGCCTCCTTGCCTGTTTCCAGAAAAGCCTGCACGCTACTCATGTCCACGGGCGAGGCCTTGACGTTCTCGGCAATCTGGTAGCCCACGGGCGCCATGATGAACAGCGTCGCGGCCAGCGCTATTCCATTGATGGCCATGCTCGGAGGCACCTGCTGCACACCGATGGCGTTACGGGTGATCATCAGCACAATCACGATCTTCAAGAACGATGTGCAGATGATCAGCAGCAGTGGCATCAGCGACAGCGAACCTAAAAACAGTGCCAGGATAAGGGGGTCGACCCCCTGAAATGTCATCGCGAAAAAATCACGCGGGACAACTGCAAACCAAGGCGCCCGTCTACTTCCACCAACTGCCCTTGCCCGATCGGCCTGTCGCCGTAATAAAGCCCGGCCATGCCCGGCGCGTACCCGGCAATGCCCAACACCGCACCGGGGGCGAGATTGCGCAGTTCGCCCAGGGTCAGGTTCAGGGTGCCACAACGCACCGTCAGGGCCATGTTCAACTCATCGAAAGGCTCGTGGCCAAAGACATCCACTACCGGTTCATCCAGCTCATCCCCCGGGTACTGCGATGTTGCAAAATCCTCGTCCACGGACGTTTCCTCGATCGAAACAAGCGTCAGGCACAACGGCCCGGATTCGTCATCAATGCACCCTTGCAGCCGGTGCTTGCCCACATACAGGTGACCATTGCCCTGCACATCGAAAAAGGGTTGCTCAAGCATCACCACGTCACCGGCACGGACACCGCTCAATTGCGTGATGGATAGCTTCAAGCGGCCCAGGGTCATCGCCACTGCCAACTGGAACGACGCCGGCAATGGCCCCGCTGTCGACTGCCACGGACCGGCCTCGCACAGTGCCAGCAAGCGCTCTGGCGTCAGCCACAGGTAACCCACGACCCTGAACTTCCCCAGCGTCACCGTGAAGCGACAACCGAAGTTCAATTTCCTGGGCGCCGGCAGCAACCGCAGGAAGCCAAACAGCCCCCGCACCTGAGGGCTCAGGTGGTGCTGGAACAGTTCCCAGAACCACGAGTCTGGATCGTTGTCGGCCTCTGCCAGCGTCACCGGGCACTCCCCCAGCAGGCTGAACAGTGGCCCTGGTTCGGCGAAAGCCAGCACCCCGCAGGCGCTCTCGAAAAACAGCGGCTTGACGCCTGCGGGGGCACGGCCCGGTTCCATCAACAGTTCTCCGTTCTGCCCCGCGACCTGAAACGCCATGCGCAACCCACGCCCCAGCCTGCGCCGCGCCGCGACATTGGCGCCGCTGACCACCGGCAAGGTTAAAAACGGCATGATCATGCCGGGTCCACATGTGCCAGGTGTACGTTGACAGGCTGGGCCAACGCGCCGGCCAGCCCGTCCTCAAGGTGCTGGCGCACCCCAGGCAGCCAGCGCGCGGTGCGCTCTTCCTGCGCCTCCAGCTCAACGTTCCAGGTACCTTGCTCACGGCGCACGCTGGCGTTGATCCGCCCCAGGCTCGGCAGGTAAAGCACAGCGTGCAAAGGCCACTGAACAGCGGCGTGTATCCGCGGTACCAACTGCTCGGTCATGGCCGCGATCATCGCGGCATGACTTGATGCAGGGGTTCCCGGTAGGGCGGAACCGAAACCGCCCCCTTCATCATCGTTGCCAAGCAGCTGGGCAAATAACCGTCCGTGCTCCCATGGCACTATCGCCCCCGGGCCGGGTTCACGTTCATCCCGAGGCTCACGCAGACGCGGGCGCTCAGGGCTGCTCACTGGAACTTGCGTCATGTTTCTTCCTGCACGGCTTCTTCCTGCCCCAACAAAAGGGACAGTTCCTGGAGTTTTTCAACCTCGCGCAGGCACTGGGTAACCTGCTTCTGCGCGCTGTCGATGTGGATCAACTGCTCATCGCGCTGGCCGTGCAGCTCATGTAACTGCCCTTCTTCGCGGCGAGTGTCGGCGGACAACGTGCGCTCCTGGGCATTCCAGGACTTGATGTCCTGGAGCGAGATCACGTGCCCTTGATGCTTGCCCAGCAACTCGGCGGTTTTCCGGGCTTCGTCCAGCCTGGTCTGTTCAAGGGCATCCGCCGCCTGCCGGATCTGCAACAGCAGCGCTTGCTGTTGCCTTTTGGCGGCACGCAGCGCGCGCTCCGCCCGGTCAGCCCGATGCTTGCGCAAATGCCGCAAGGTATCGATTTCAGAAAGGGACATCGGTGGTCAACTCCATCAATTGGTCCAGCGTCATCGCCATCGCTGCCGGCTCACGCAGGTCCTGGCGCAGAAAGCCATCGACGGCCTGGCGGCTGTCCACCGCCAGGTCAGTCAGGGCATCACTGCCGGGTTGGTATTCGCCCAACTTGAGCATCAGTTCGATCTGCTGGTACGCCGACAACAAGCGGCGCAAGGCGGTGCCCGCCTTTATATGCTCGGGCGTGGCGACGTTGCTCAAGATCCGCGAAAGGCTGCCCAGCACATCCACCGCCGGGTAGTGACCACGTTCGGCCAGCTTGCGTGACAACACGATGTGGCCGTCGAGCAGGGAACGCACTTCATCCGCAACCGGGTCGTTCATCGAGTCCTGCTCGATCAGCACGGTGTAGATGGCGGTAATCACTCCGTCACGGGTCAGCCCGGCCCGCTCCACCAGGCGCGGCATCAGGCTGTATACCGACGGTGGCAAGCCGCCGCGGCCCAGCGGCTCGCCCGCGGCCAGGCCGATTTCACGCTGGGCCCGGGCAAATCGGGTCAGGGAGTCAATCAGCAGCAGCACCCGCTTGCCCTTGCGCCGGAACCCTTCGGCCAGCGCTGTCGCAGTGAAGGCCGCGCGGGCGCGTTCCATGCTCGAGCGGTCGGAGGTTGCACACACCAGCACCGCCTTGGCGCGCAACTGATCATCCAGCTCATGGTCGAGAAATTCCCGCAACTCGCGGCCGCGCTCGCCAATCAACCCGAACACGATCACATCACACTCGACGTTTCGGGCGATCTCGGCCAACAAGGTGGTCTTGCCGCACCCCGCGCCGGCGAACAGGCCGACGCGCTGGCCTTCTCCCAGCGTGATCAACCCATCGATCGAGCGTACGCCGGTGGACAACGCCCGGCTGATTCTCGGGCGTTCGGTAGGCAACGGCGCCTCGCACAACACCGTGCTCGCCTCTGCGATGTCGGCCTCCACAAAGGCGCTTGGGCCATCGCCCGCAATCGGCCGGCCAAACCCATCGAGCACCTGGCCGAGCAAATCGTCGCCGACCCGTACCCGGTGTGGCACCCCCAGGCGTTGCACACTGGCGCCCACGCGCACGCCTTCAAGATTGCCCAACGCACTGAGCACGGCATCCTGCTGATCGAAACCGATGATTTCGGCCAGCATATATTCGCCGATGGACTTTTCGACCTGGCACAAATCACCGATGCGCGCCTGGGGCAGCCGGCACTGCAACAACATGCCGTTCACCCGCTGGATACGACCGCGCACCGACACCGGCGCGAAGCTGTCCAGCGCACTCGACTGGCGTTGCTCCCAGGCCTCAAGACGGGCTTGCAGGTCCTGGCTCACCAGCGCACCTCGAAGCGTTGCTTACCGTCGAACACCACTTTGGTGTTATCGATCAACACCAGTCGCAAGCCATCCACTTCATCCCCCACAAACAGTCGGTTCCCCTGTTCCAGAACCACGTGACCGTTGGGGCCGCCGACAATCTGCAAAATCTTGAAAGGGAACGTTCCGTCGCGAGTCCTGACCCGGCTCATCACCGGCACCGCGGTATCGAACTGTTCGCCAAACCGGCTGAGCATGCGTGATACCAACTCCATGTCTTCCTGGAGTACATCGCCGTCGAGCAGCACCTGGTCATTGACCAACTGGATGCTTATACGGTTGATCAATTCGCGCTCGCTGAGCATCCTGAGCAACTGCTGGCGCACCTCGAAAGGTGAGGCCAGTTCGTTCTTGCGGATCGCCGGTGGCATCAACGACGCCTGGGCTTCGCGATCACCACTCGTGGTCATGCCCAGCGCGGTGATGATGACCGCAACGACGACGACCAGGCTGATCAAGCGTTTCTGCTGCGTGCTCGAAATTGAAGAAAGCTTCAGCGGCACGGGGGTCTCGGCCGCAGGCTTGGGCGCCTGCTCGGCAGTCACTGTCGGCTGGGGCCAGGGCTGGTCGGCGCGGGCGACGCAGAGCCGAACGTTGCCAATCGAAAATGTCGTGTTGAGTGCCAGGTCGGCAATCTGCGTCAGGATCTGGCCGGCGGCGTCCTGCATCACCCCTCCCTCGGCCTGCACCGACCAGCGCTGGTCAACACACTGTAACCGCACATGGCGCTCGGCAATGCCCGGGGCGTATAGCGCCAGGTCAGCGTCAGGGTGCGCACCAATGCTCCACTGCTCGCCGAACAACGGCAGCGCCGCCCCCTGGTGCAAACCATCGAGTACTCGTAGCTCAAACATTGTCAGGCCCTCATGGCCGCACGGACCAACCGGGCCCACGCAGCACCGTCCGTTTCAAGGCAATGCGCAATCGCCAAAACAGTACTCATGCCACGGCCCCACGCAGCAGATCGTCCTGACTCAGGTCAAACCGCCCCAGCACCTTGACCTTCGACGAACTGCCCAACTCGGCAAACGACAACACCGGCACATGGTTGAACTCTTCCACAAGCAATGTCCGCAGGGGGCTGCGCAAGTCTTGCGCAACCAGCAGCACACTTTTGCTCTTGGCCCGCACGGCAAAGGCTTGCTTGAGCAAGCTCACCAGCGCTGCACTGCTGTCGTTGTCGAGGGAAAAGAACACCCCGGTCTGGGTCTGGCGCAGCGCCTCGCGCAGGACATTCTCGGTATGGGGTGACAACAACCAGGCGTGCAAGCCATCAGCTTCGCTGTACTGGTGCAGAATCTGCGACTTGAGGGCGATCCGCGCATAGTCAGCCAGGGCATCTGGTTCACGCTCATGCTGGCCGTACTCGATCAACGACTCGACAATCAGCCGCACCGCCCGCAGCGGAACACCCTCGCTGGCCAGGCGCTGCAACACGGCAGAGAAGCGCGAAAGCGGCATGATCCGTTGCAGCTCCTGAACCAGCTCCGGCTGGCTGCACTCAAGCCAGCTGAGAATCGACTTGCACTCCTGGATACCGAGAAACTGCGGCCCGCTGAACAGCATCGCCCGTATCATGCGTTCGATGATCAAGTCATGGGCGGTATGGCGTTCAAGCTGTGCATCGTCGAGCAACGGATCATCGGGCGCCAACCATACCCAGTCTTGCTCGTCTCGCTCCACCAGCCCCTGGGTACCTTCTTGTGGCTCGACGCCCAGCGCCGCCGATTCAACCGCTACCCGATCACCGAAGGTAGCTTTGATCACAGGGACTTCGTGCACGCAAAAGCGAAACTCATCGTCGGATAAGGAAGGAATAAACTCGACGTCGAATGCCGGCAGTGTCAGGCCGATATGGGCAACCATGCGGTTTCGGGCCTGGCGAATGCCATGAATCACTTGCGCTGTGCGGTCAGCGCCCTGCAGGCCCGGTGAAAACTGCAGCAAGTAAGGCCGGGATGGATCAAAGGCGCGCAGGTCTTCGTCACCGTTCATCTCCGCCGGGACGTCGTCAGCCGCCGTATCTGCAGGCGCGTCCTGCTTTTGACGCTGATGCATAAGGTAATAACCCAGCGAGCCCGTCATCAGCGAAATGAGGATAAAGACCACCGTCGGCATGCCCGGAAGCGCTGCAAAAGCCAGCATGCCGATCGAAGCAATGACCCAGCTCTTGGGCTCACTGGTCATTTGCCGGGCGATTTCAGCGCCCATGTTATTGGCCCCTTTATTCGCCCCGGCCGGTGCTACACGGGTAATGATCATGCCGGCCGTCAGGGAGATCAGCAGCGCTGGAATCTGCGCAATCAGGCCATCGCCAATCGTCAGTACCGAATACAGCGCCATGGAGTCGGCGGCGCTCATGCCATGCTGGAACATGCCGGTGCTGAACCCGCCCAGCAAGTTGATCACCACGATAATCAGCCCGGCCACGGCATCGCCCTTGACGAACTTCATGGCCCCGTCCATCGCCCCGAACAGCTGGCTCTCACGGGACAACTGCTCGCGTTTGTCGCGCGCCTGTCCACCATCGATCAGGCCGGCACGCAAGTCGCTGTCGATGGACATTTGCTTGCCGGGCATGGCATCCAGGCTGAAGCGCGCCGCCACTTCGGCGACACGCTCCGAACCCTTGGTGATCACCAGAAAGTTGACGATGGTCAGGATCATGAAGATCACCAACCCCACCGCCAGGTTGCCCCCCACCACGAAGTTGCCGAAGGCCTCCACAATGTCACCGGCGTCCTGCTCCAGCAGGATCAGGCGCGTTGTCGCGATCGACAACGCCAGGCGGAACATCGTGGTCAACAGCAGAATCGACGGAAACGAGGAAAACGCAAGCGGCCCGGGCAGGTACAGCGCCAGCACGATCAACAGGCACGAAATGCAAATGTTGACGGCAATCAGGATATCCACCAGCCACGTCGGCAACGGCACGATAAAGATGAACACAATGCCCAGGATCACGACCGCACCCAGCACCTCGGCGCGTTGTGCAACCTTGAGCAGTATCGCGTTGACTGCCCGCAGCGCACTCATGAGTGGTTTATCGGCAGCGCGCCGACATGCCGGGAGCCTCGTTCGATGCGAGCGTACTCATCCATTACCACCATGAAATTGTGCAACGCTTCCTGGCGGCCCTTGCTGTCGCGCCACAACGCCAGGGGCAAGCTCTCGAGCACCGGGTAAAGGGCATTGAGCGAAACAATCTGGACGGATGATGCCGGCCCACCCAGCTCGCCGGCCAGGCGCTGGACTTCGGCAGACGCGATACCCGTGCCCGCGTAACCGAGAATGCGCTGCAGCAGCGCTACGGTGTCCCGATCAATTCCGGGATGCAATACGGCCAGCCGATCGATCAAGTCACGGCAGCTGGCCAGCACACTGCCCAGTTGACCACAACTGTTCAACCCCAACAGCAAGGTGCGCAGCTGGGCGGTGGGGAGCGAAGGGCAATACGCCGCAATGTCGTCTGCCAGGGCTCGACGCATCAATTTCAACCCGCGGCCAAACTCATCGCCACCGAACAACCCCAACAGCGCCTGCATCATGCTGGCGAGCGATTGCCGGGCGACCACGCTGGCGTAATACACAGTGCGTACCGCCTGCCGCAAACTCGGGTCGTCACTGCTTGCCTGCAAGGCCTGCGCGATGTTCAAGCCGGCCTGGATCTGCGGCTTGAAGCGCACCTCCAGCCGCGCCAGGGCATCGCTGGCCAGCGCCGCCTCGGAGGTACGCGCTTCAGCTTGTGCCTGCGCAGCCACCTGTTTGAGCACGACAAATGTACGGGCCGGGTCGTTTCCTGTCAGCTCCAGCAATTTCTCGAGGCTGGGCTTGAGCAACAGTTGAACCCTGATGGTGCGCGCAATGGTCGCCAGTGTTGCCTGAGCGGGATGGCCCAGTTGCTCATAGAGTTGTGTCAACTGCGCCACAGGCGTCACGCCCGGCGCCAACATACGCCGGCCCAAGGCCTTGCTGTTGAGTTCAACCTCCTGGCCGAACAGCGCCTCGAAATTGTCGACCGCCGTCCCGGCGGGTGCCTGGCGAACTGGCGGGTTATCAGTACTCGCTGGAACAGGCTGATCCAGGCTCTGGTTTTTTTTTACATCAATAGAAGGATCAAGTTTCATGGAGATGCCTGGACAGGAAGTTTCGTTTCCTTGTGTGGCTGGCAATCCCGTTACGGTTCCATGTTTATCGACGATACCGGGCATGTGAAAAGATCGGCACGCGCCCGCAGCCACCTGTGCAAATCCTTGCACAAAAAAGCCTCGAAACAAGATATTTATTTATATAAATCAATTGCTTATGAATTTTTTCTCCTTGGCACAGGCAGTGCTTAGAGGGTTCCCGTCGAAATCATTTCGACCGTGTCTACCCTGAGGAAAAAATCATGGATATCCCTATCGATGTTTTAGTTCACCTTACACCTGACCCGCACCGCTCCATCCAGAACCTGTCGGAAGACCACCACAAGAAACTCCGGCGCTTCATTCATAAACGCGTACTCAACCCGGAAGATGCAGACGATATTCTGCAACTGACGTACCTGGAGGCCTGGCGCAGCCGAGACCGCTTCAGCGGCCAGGCCACCGTCAGCACGTGGATGTGCGGGATTGCCCAGAACCTGATCCGCAATCACTTTCGGCGCATGTATGCCAAGCCGGTGCATTGCGAGTTCGATGAGGCGCTGTGGCATGGGCAGGAAGACAACAACAACCTGGACTGGCAGTTCGAGGTCAACCGCAAGCTCGAAAGAACCCTGCGGGCGATCACGGATTTGCCGCTGGAAATGCGTAAAACGCTGTACACCTCACTGGAGACCGACGGCAGCTACCAGGACACCGCCGACGCCATGGACATCCCCATTGGCACCGTGCGCTCGCGTTTGTCCCGGGCACGCGAACACCTGAAGCGAGCCACCTACAACCCGCTGTAGGCGTAAATCAGGGCATCGGCGCTATACTGACACCCTTTGCAGGAGCAATTGATTTACCCGTTTGACGCAAGCGTTGGGCAGCAGGGATATCTGCCCGACTCGAATGGCTTGAAATCAGGCCTTTTTGGTACGCGGCAACAGAATCGCCAACACCCCGAACAGCGGCAGGAACGAGCACAGCGTGTACACGTACTCGATGCCGTGGATGTCTGCCAGGTGCCCCAGCAGCGCCGCACCAATCCCGCCAAAACCGAACATCAGACCGAAGAACACCCCGGCGATCATCCCCACATTGCCCGGCACCAACTCTTGCGCGTACACCACAATCGCCGAGAACGCCGAAGCCAGGATAAAGCCGATCACCACGCTCAGGATGCTGGTCCAGAACAGGTCCACATGGGGCAGAATCAGGGTGAACGGCGCCACGCCGAGGATCGAAAACCAGATCACTGCCTTACGGCCGATCTTGTCGCCAATCGGCCCGCCAAAGAACGTGCCCGCCGCCACCGCGCCGAGGAACAGGAACAGATGCAGCTGGGAACTGGCCACCGACAGGTCGAACTTCTCGATCAGGTAGAAGGTGAAGTAACTGGTGAAACTGGCCATGTAGAAGTACTTGGAAAACACCAGCAGCCCCAGCACCACCAGCGCGCTCAGCACCCGGCCCTTGGACAGGCCGTGAGTGGCCGCCTGGCCTTGTTTGAGCTTGAACAGGTTCAAGTGGTGCGCGTACCAGCGGCTGATCGCATACAGCACAAACAACGCAAACACCGCGAACAGGCCGAACCAGGCCACATTGCCCTGGCCGAACGGAATGATGATCGCCGCCGCCAGCAACGGGCCGAAGGCCGAGCCGGCATTACCGCCCACCTGGAACGTCGACTGCGCCAAACCATAACGCCCGCCCGAGGCCAGGCGCGCCACGCGGGACGCTTCCGGGTGGAAGGTCGACGAGCCGATGCCGATCAACCCCGCCGCCAGCAGGATCAACGGGAAGCTGCCCACCTGGGACATCATCAAGATGCCTACCAGCGTGCAGATCATTCCACAGGGCAACAGGTACGGCTTGGGATGGCGGTCGGTGTAATAACCCACCCACGGTTGCAGCAGGGACGCGGTGAGCTGGAACGTGAGGGTGATCAGGCCGACCTGGGTGAACGTCAGGCCGTAATTGGCCTTGAGCATCGGGTAGATCGAGGGCAGTACCGACTGGATCAAGTCATTGATCAAATGCGCCAGCGCCACCGCGCCGATTACACGCATCACCAACGGGCTGGTTTGCCCGGCGGCAGGCGCCGTAGCCACGGAGGGCTGGGAATTGCTCAGAGCCATGGGAGGTTTTCCGTACAGCAGATGGATGCACAGGTGCAGGTGCGACAATGTGCCACTTTTGGGTGCAGGAAGGCTATCCCGTTAGCAGGCTAACGAGTAGATGAATCGATGCAGCGGTCATGGTTTGTAAAGGGCCAGCAAGATGAATCCCTTTAATTTGCGGGACGTTTCCTAGAGAATCTTTCGGCCTTGTGCCTGGGGGAGTCGGTGGCTAGTCTTCGGTCCGTCGCTGGTTTTCAGTGATCGGGTTTAGTCGCCCGGACTTATATCAGGCGCATGCTTTCATGAGGTTTCATGGTGGCTGTGCGCAGGGCACCTTCGGGTGCGCCGGGTTTTCCTGATTAGCCGGTCGACTAACCTGCGTACAGCCGCCACCCTTCGTTTAGTCGCGAACGGTACGGCTTCAAGTTAATCAGGAGCTATGCCATGTTTAAAATTGTCCCCGATCCACCCCGTGACCAAGCCAAAGACCGCGCCGCCTTCAACCGAGCGCTCGACCACTACCTACCCACTGACCCGCCGCAACCCTCGACAAACTTCTACGCCATCAGCGACGAAATCAGCTTCGAAGACTCCCTGCTCTACACCGCCGACCTGCTGCACAGCGCCTCGGCCACCGCGCTCGACTGTGGCGAACAACTGCAAAGCCCCGAGCGTGCCAAAGTGCTTGCCGTGTGGCACCTGCTGGAAATGGCCAAAGCCATGGTCGACCGCTCGATAGAGTGCCTGCACCCGCGCAAAACCTGACGCACGAACGCCAGAACACCGCAGATCAACTGTGGGAGCGGGCTTGCTCGCGAAGGCGGTGGACCAGCCAATACCTCTGCTGACTGACACACCGCATTCGCGAGCAAGCCCGCTCCCACCTTTTGATCTTCGCCGCCTTGGGACCTGCGCAAACCCCAACCGCTCGTCACCAAACCCGGTGTTTCCCGTTAAACAGTTGATAGCGTAGATAAATTTTCAAAAAAAGCGCTTGACGCATTCCCGTTCTCCGCGAATAATGCGCGCCACTTGGCTACATAGCTCAGTTGGTTAGAGCATAGCATTCATAATGCTGGGGTCCGGGGTTCAAGTCCCTGTGTAGCCACCAAGTACTAAAAACGGCTTACCGAAAGGTAGGCCGTTTTTTTATGCCTGAAGAAAAGTCCAGGGCCCTACTGCCCTGGAGACGTCAGTGTTTATGCCGATGGTGCACATCGGGAAAATGCGCATGACTATGCTGGATCGGTGCGTGCTCATGGGCATGACTATGTGGCTCGGTACCGTCCCACGCAAAGTTATGCACATGCTGGTGGTGCTCATCGTGTGTATGGCGATGACCGTGTGTGAGGGGATCGTGCTGATGCTCGTGCGCATGATGTTCCATCAAGTGAATCCACACCCCGATGGCCATCAAGGCGGCCGCGAGCAAGAACATCAGCGAAACCGACTCGCCCAGGATCAGGATCGAGATGACCGCGCCAAGAAAGGGAGCCGTGGAAAAGTAGGCTCCGGTGCGCGCGCTGCCAAGCCCGCGCAGAGCGAGCACAAACAGCACCAGACTCACGCCATACCCCAGCAGCCCAACCACCATGGTTGACCCGAGCGTGGCCACCGCTGGCAGTTGCGACCCGATGGCCAACGCCAAACAGCAATTGACCACACCCGCCGCCAAGCCTTTGCTGCCGGCGATAAACAGCGCATCCGAGGCAGAGACCTTACGGGTCAGGTTGTTGTCGATGGCCCAACAAAAACAGGCGAAAGCCACGGCCAACGGCCCCGTCCAATCATGAGCCGTCGCTGTCCCGTGCGGCCATGACAAAACGATCCCGCCCAGAACAATAGCGATCATGCCGATCACGATGCGGCGATCTGCGTTCTCTTTGAACACGACCCACGCCAGCACGGCCGTGAGCACCGACTCAAGATTGAGCATCAGCGATGCGGTGGCGCCCGCTGTGCGGGTGAGCCCGTACATGAGCGCCACAGGCGCAAGCACGCCCCCAAAGACAATGGCGCCCACCAACCAGGGCCACTCTCCGGCTGCAAGCCCGGGCCGTTTCCAGCCGTGGTCGCGAGCAAACCGAACGATGGCCAGGCCCAGGCCGCTGCCCAGATAGAGCAGCCCGGCCAACAGGATGGGCGGCGTATCCACCCCCAGGAGCTTGGCAAGCGGAGTGCTGGCGCCGAACAACGCCGCCGCCGCCAACGCGTAGAGAACGCTCACATTCATAATGGGCCGCCCTGTCAGGCTTATTGCATAAGGACGAGCATCATAGCTGTGCCCGGGTAAGAATTATGTGAATGCCAGCCTGGCTGGATTCTGTACGACTGAAACGGCAGGATAGCCCGGCTGGCAAACCACAAGAAGGTGACGCATGACATTCCCCGCTACCGGCATCAGCACTGACCGCCTCTTACTGCTGGGCGCCCACCCTTCCCACGCTCGCGCCCTGCAAATGTACCTGCTGCAAAATCGCGCCTTTCTGCAGCCTTGGGAGCCTTCGCGTGACGACGCCTTTTTTGAACTGGACGCCATCATCGAACGCCTCCACGCCATGGCCGACAAAACCGCCAGCGGCGAAGCGTTGCACCTGCTGATATTCAGCCAGGACCAAATCATCGGCGCCTGCAACTTCAGCAACATCGTGCGCGGTGCGTTTCAGGCCTGCCACTTGGGTTATGCGCTGGCTGAATCCGCCCAAGGCCAAGGCTTGATGCACGAAGCGCTGACGGCGGCGATTGCCCATGTGTTCGACGCCATGCAGCTGCACCGAATCATGGCCAACTACCGCCCAGAGAATGAGCGCAGTGCGCGCCTGCTGGCACGGCTGGGGTTTGAAAAAGAGGGCGAGGCGCGGGCGTATCTGAGGATCAACGGGGTCTGGGCGGACCATGTGTTAACGGCACTGATCAATCCGGCAAGCGACCGTCTATTGCAGCCCGAAGTTTTAAACCACTAGAATGGGATTAATTCTCACTTACGACTCTCTCTCATGAAGCTGTCTTCGCCCACCGACGCTCCTACGCTCGATGCGCTGTACCGCGGCTACCACGGCTGGTTGTTGACCTGGTTGCGGCGTCGCGTGCATTGCTCCCATCAGGCGGCCGACGTGGCGCAAGACACTTTCGTACGCTTGCTGGCATCGGGTACTTACGTGGCGCCGGGTGAGCCACGGGCTTATCTGGCCACCATCGCGCGCCGGTTGCTGATGGACAATGGCCGCCGTCGACGCCTGGAACAGGCTTACCGCGAAGAGCTCGAGCGCTGCGCCGCGTACCTTGAGCAAGCCCCGTCGCCGGAGCAGATCCTGCAAGCCGCGCAAATGCTTGAGGCGATCGACCGGGCCTTGGCACGCATGCACAAGCGGATCCGCGACACCTTCATCCTGCGTTACCTCGAAGGCCTGGACCAGGCGCAAATCGCCCAGCGCCTGGGTGTCTCGGTGCGCACAGTACAGAACGATCTGGTGGAAGCCTTGCTGGCGTGCGATGCGTGCGCCCAGCCATGAACCAGCCTCTGCCCCACGCTGTGCTGCGCCAGGCCGCCGAATGGCTGGTGCGGCTGGATCACGAAGGCAATGCCGCCAACGAACAGGCGTTTCGCGCCTGGCTGGCCGCCGACCCGCAGCACCCGCAAGCCATTGCCCGCCTTCAGGGCCACTTGCTGCCTCTCAAACAAGCCCCGGCCCGTGCCGCATTGCGCCGGGCCCGGCAGCCTCGCCAAGGGGCAACGCTGGTCAAGTGTCTCGCCCTGGCCCTGCTGCTCGCGGGGGTGCCGGCGTACCAGTACGAGCAACGTGGCTATCTGTTCGCCGACCTGAGCACCGACCGTGGCCAATGGCGCCAGACGCTGCTGGCCGACGGCAGTGACCTGCAACTGGAAGGTAGCTCTGCGGTGAACCTGCACCTGGACGCCAGCCAGCGCCGCGTGCAACTGCTGCATGGTGAGATTCTGGTAACAGTGGCCAAGGACACCCAGCGCCCGTTTTATGTCGACACCCCGCAGGGCAGCATTCGCGCCCTGGGCACGCGTTTTATCGTCGAACTCAGCGACACCGCCACCGTGGTCAAGATGCTCGAATCCTCGACCCGCATCGACAGTGCCGGGCATACGATTACCCTCGGCCCCGGCGAGCAGGTGCGCCTGGATGCAAGCGGGCCCGGTACGCCGAAAAGCGTTGATGTGCAAGCGCAGCAGCAAGCCTGGACGGCCCACCAGTTGCTGGCCAACGACGAGCCGCTGGCGGATGTACTTGAGCGCCTGGCGCGGCATCGCCCGGGTGTGCTGATGTTCGATCGCCAGGCGCTGCAAGGCATTCGGGTGACGGTGATGCTGCCGACGGACGACAGCGACCGCGCATTGCGCCTGCTCACACGCACCCTGCCGATTGAAGTCAGCACCTACACCCCGTGGCTCACACGTGTGCGCCTGAAATCCCCCGCCGGATAATTCTTACGCACCGTTGCGTGTTTTCGGTTTTGCCGCGTCCTTTCCTTGGCCAACATCCAAAGGAGCACCGATAACATGTCTTCAACCCCCACACGCGGCGGCCTGTTGCTGGCCAGTCGACTGTTGCTTGGCTGCCTGCCCCTGGCGGTGCCGGGCCTGGCCTACGCGCAGCAGCAGGTACAGGCGTTCGACATCGCCCCCGGAAAACTCGGTGACGTGCTGACGCGTTACGCCCAGGCCGCCGGCGTGCCGATCTCGTTCCTATCGCAACAAGTGGCCGGGTTGGACAGCCCCGGCGTGCGCGGCAGCTACAACGTGGAGGACGGGTTCGCGCAGGTGCTGGCCGGCACCGGCTTCGCAGCACGCGGCAATGCCGATGGCTACCAGCTGGAAAGCCTGCCGGTGGCCGGCGGCGCGCTGTCGCTGGGTGCCACAGAGATCACCGCGAATCAGTTGGGCACCATCACTGAGGGCAGCGGTTCCTACACCCCGGGCACCATCGCCACCGCCACGCGCATGGTGCTGACCCCACGGGAAACCCCGCAGTCGATCACCGTGATCACGCGCCAGCATATGGATGACTTCGCGCTCACTTCGATCGACGACGTGATGCGCCATACACCGGGCATCACCGTGTCGACCTTCGACAGCGAGCGTAACAATTACTACGCCCGCGGCTTCTCGGTGGAAAACTTCCAGTACGACGGCATCCCGACCCTGCGCAACTCCGCCTACTCGTCCAGCCAGACCCTCAGCGACATGGCGATCTATGACCGCGTGGAAATCCTCAAGGGTGCCACCGGACTGCTGACCGGCGCCGGCGCCCCTGGCGCGACGATCAACCTGATCCGCAAAAAGCCCACGCGGGACTTCAAGGCCAGCGTCGAACTCGGCGCCGGCAGCTGGGACAACTATCGTTCCCAGATCGACGTGAGTGGCCCGCTGACCGACAGCGGCAACGTGCGCGGGCGTGCGGTGGCGGCGTACCAGGACAAGCACTCGTTCATGGACCACTACCAGCGCAGCACCAATGTGTATTTCGGCACGCTGGAAGCCGACCTGACCGACGACACCCTGCTCACCGTCGGTTTCGATTACCTGGACAGCGACCCGCAAGGCTCGGGCTGGTCCGGCAGCCGTGCGCTGTTCGATCGCAACGGCAACCGCATCGATGTAAAACGCTCCTACAACAACGGCGCCAAGTGGAGCCGCTGGGAGCAGTACTCCCGCAGCGTGTTCTCCACCCTGGAACACAACTTCGACAATGGCTGGGTGATCAAGGGCCAATACACCCACCAACTCATGGGCTACGACGCGCCCCTGGGCTCGATCATGAGTGGCCCGTTCCCCGCCACCGGACTGTCGTCCCTGTACGCGAACAAGTTCACCGGCAACACCCGCGCCGACTCGGGCGATGTCTACGCCAGCGGTCCGTTCAGCCTGCTGGGCCGTACCCATGAATTGGTGATTGGCGCGTCGGCCTCGAACTCCCACTGGACCGGAAAGGACTACGGCGCCCCCACTTATGTGGGCAACAACGAGATCGATTTCTGGAACTTCGATGGCAACGCTCCGGAGCCGAACTGGGGTGAACCGACACGGATCATCGATGCCACGACCCGCCAATCCGCAGGCTATATGGCCGCACGTTTCAACCTCATGGATGACCTGAACCTGTTCCTCGGCAGCCGCGTGGCCAACTACAAATTGCGTGGCGAAGACGACTCCACCGAGACCGGCAAGCTGGTGCCCTACGCCGGGGTCACCTACGACCTGAACGACAACTTCACCGCGTATGCCAGCTACACCGACATCTTCATGCCGACGACCTACAGCCGCGACCGCAACAACAAATTGCTGGAACCGGATGAAGGCAAGAACTACGAGACCGGCCTCAAGGGTGAGTTCTTCGAGGGCCGGCTCAACACCAGCATGGCCTACTTCGAAGTGCACGAAACCAACCGTGCGGAGCCGGACGCCGAATACAACGCCGCGCCGACCAACCCATCCCTCGGGTATGCCGAGAAAGGCATCAAGGCCAAAACCAAGGGTTTCGAGGCCGAGATGTCCGGCGAGCTGGCGCCGGGCTGGCAGGCCCAGGCCGGCTACACCCACAAGATCCTGCGGGATGAGCATGGCGACAAGGCTTCGACCTGGGAGCCGGAGGACCAGCTCAGTTTCTTCACCTCGTACAAACTCAAGGGTCCGCTGGACCGCCTGACCGTCGGCGGCGGCGCGCGCTGGCAGAGCAGAAGCTGGCAAGTGGTGTACAACCGGCCCAAGGCGCAAAACGAAGAGTTCTCGCAGGAAGCGTATTGGGTGGTGGACGCGATGGCCAAGTATCAGGTCAGCGAACATCTTTCCGCGACGCTGAACGTCAACAACCTGTTCGACAAGCAGTACTACACCAACATCGGCTTCTATAACACGGCCTATTACGGCACCCCGCGCAACGTGATGCTCACCACGCGCTGGGACTTCTAACCGGCCAGGCGCCAGCGCCCCGTGACGTGGGGCGCTGTTGCGTCAAACAGCGTGCCGCACAAAACACTGCTCCACCACAGACTTGCCCCACTGCTGCCCCTCCTGTTCCGACTCCAGCACAAAGCCCGCGCTTTCATAAAGCTTGCGCGCCACATCCAGGCCCTTGAACGTCCACAGCCGCACCGCCGGAAACCGGTGCCCGTCACAGAAATCCAGCGCCTCTTGCAACAACCGTTTACCCAAGCCCTGGCCGTGGGCAGACGGGTCAAGGATGAAGCAGCGCAGGGTCGCCTCGCCGTTTTCGCCCTCGCCATCAATCGCGATCGAACCGACGATCTGCTCTGCGTCCAGCACTGCCCAGACTTGGTTGCGCGGGTTGGCCAGGCGCCCCATCAACTCGGCCATGTCCGCCGCCACCAGGCTTTCAAACGGCTGGCCAAAATTCGCATGCTGGGCGTAGTACTCGGCGTGCATCTGCGCGATACGCCCGATGATGCCTGGCCGGTAGCCATGGGCAATGCGGTAGTGCCTTGGCTGCCGGGCGCCAGTACGTTGGGTTTGCAGGGCTGCGGCGTATTGATCGAGCCCACGGCTGACGGCCTGTTGCCGTTCGCTGGACAAGTCGCCAATCGCCTCGCCCACCTGGCGCCGGGCAAACGTTTCGATGTCGCGTAACGTCTTCTGGCCTCGTGTGGTGAGGCGCAGCTTTTTCGAACGGGCATCGTCCTCGTTGGCAAACTCTTCCAGCTCGCCCGCCTCGACCAGCTTGCGCACCATGCGGCTCACCGACGACTTTTCCAGCCCCAGCAACATGACCAGTTCAGCCGCTGTCAGCGCGCCATGCTCGCCGATTTCAACAATCGTGTGCACCGATGACGGTGGGTAACTGCTGGCCGCCAACTTCGGCTGCATGAAGCCCAGCTCTCGCACCATAAGACGCGAGGCACAGCGGATCTGATCGATAAGGTCTGGCTTGGAACGGTTCACGGGGGGAAACCTCTTGCCCGAATGACGAGGGACATAGTTGTACCGCACAACCAAATACAGATCAATCTCCCAACCTGCAAACCACTGAGGTACATTCCCTCCCCACGGACAACAGATCATTCTCAAATGAACGGAGTCATCGCGTGTTTTCGATTTTTCACCGCCAACGCCTTACCACCCTCTCGCTGATCACCGCCGCCCTCACCCTCGCCGCCTGCCACAGCGCCACCGCGCCGGAACTGCCGCCCGCCCCGGAGCTCGGCTCGGGCTATCGCACCGACATGAGCCCCCGCAACGCCGAGCGCCACATGGCCGCCGCCGCCAACCCGCTGGCCGCCGAAGCCGGGCGCGAGATATTGCGCAAGGGCGGCTCGGCCATCGACGCCGCGATTGCCATGCAGGCCGTGCTGACCCTGGTGGAGCCGCAGTCCTCCGGGATCGGCGGCGGTGCGTTTATCATGCTGTGGGACGGCAAAAAGGTGCAGGCCTATGACGGTCGCGAAACCGCACCGGCGGGCGCTACCGAGCGGTTGTTCCTCAACGCCGACGGCACGCCGATGGCGTTCCCGCAGGCACAGATTGGCGGGCGCTCGGTGGCAACGCCGGGCGTGTTGCGCGCCCTGGAAATGGCCCACAAAAAGACCGGTCACCTGCAGTGGGCAACGCTGTTCGAGCCGGCCATTCGCCTGGCCGAACAGGGTTTCCCGATCTCGGCGCGCCTGCACAGCCTGATCGCCGCCGACCGTTACATGAGCCGCTCGCCGGAAATGACCGCCTACTTCCTGAACGCCGACGGCAGCCCCAAGGCCACCGGCACGCTGCTGAAAAACCCGGCGCTGGCCAACGTCTTCAAGCGCATCGCCAAGGAAGGGCCGGACGCGCTGTACTACGGCCCGATTGCCGAAGAAATCACCCGCAAGGTGCAGGGCAACAGCAATGCCGGCAGCCTGACCCTGACCGACCTCAAAGGCTACAGCGCGGTTGAGCGGGCGCCGTTGTGCACCGACTACAAGCGCTGGAAAGTCTGCGGCATGCCGCCGCCGTCGTCGGGCGGGATTGCCATCGCGCAAATCCTCGGCACGTTGCAGGCCCTGGAAGCCCGCGACCCGCGTATGGCCCTGGCACCGTTAAAGCCGGTGAAAAACGACTCCCCGGCAGGCCTGGAGCCGGTGCCCGAAGCGGTGCACCTGATCGCCGAGGCCGACCGCCTGGCCTATGCCGACCGCGCCCAGTATGTGGCGGACTCTGACTACGTGCCGGTGCCGGTTGCCGGGCTGGTCGCGCCGGATTATCTGGCCAGCCGCGCGGCACTGATTGGTGAGCGCAGCATGGGCGTCGCCAAGCCGGGCAAGCCTGCCGGGATTCAGGTGGCCTACGCGCCGGATCGCTCGCCGCTGCGTATTTCCACCTCCCAAGTGGTGGCGGTGGATGACGTGGGTGGCGCGGTGTCGATGACCACTACGGTGGAGGCCGCGTTCGGTTCCCACGTAATGGTTCAGGGCTTTTTGCTGAATAACCAGATGACTGACTTCTCGTTCATCCCTGAAGAAAATGGCCAGCCGGTGGCCAACCGGATCGAGCCGGGCAAACGCCCGCGTTCGTCCATGGCGCCGACGCTGGTGTTTGATCGCCAGAGCGGCGAGTTGGTGGCCACGGTGGGTTCGCCGGGCGGCTCGCAGATCATCGAATATGTGAGCAAATCCCTGGTGGCCATGCTCGACTGGAACCTCGACCCGCAAGCCGCCGTCGGCCTGCCCAACTTCGGCAGCCGCAACGGGGCGACCGAACTGGAAGCCGGCTTGTTCAGTGCGCCGTTGAAACAGGCGCTGAAGGACAAGGGCCACGCCCTGAGTGAAATCGACATGACCAGCGGCGCCCAGGCGATCGTTCGGGTGCGTGATGCGCAGGGCAAGGTATCGTTGATCGGCGGGGCGGACCCACGCCGTGAAGGCGAGGCCCTCGGGGACTGATGTGACTCACTGGAGAGCTGCGCGTGCACAAGGCAAATAACCTCGGCGCCCTGGTTGGCGTCGACCATGGGTTCTGTTCGATTGACGATCCATTGCGACCTGACGACGTGTTCATCTGCAAGCAGGTGCACAGCGCCACGACCATTGAATGGAGCGCGGAGCTTACGGCCAATACGGTTGAGGCCGATGGGGTTTTCAGCCGGGATGTGCAGCCGATCGCGGTGATCACTGCCGACTGTTTGCCGTTGCTGATGGCCTCGGAGAGCGGAGATTTTGTCGCGGCAACTCATGGCGGCTGGAAGGGGCTGCAAGGCGGGATTATCGCCAATGCCATGCAACGGTTCAGCGCCGAGGGTGTGGCGCTGGACCAATTGCGGGTTGCGATCGGGCCGTCGATCAAGCCTTGTTGTTATGAGGTGAGCGGCGAGTTTGTCGCGCAGTTACAGGCGAGCCAGGGTCACTTATGGCCGGACGGGAATGCGCCGTGGACGTTCGAGCAGCCGGGGCCGTTGCTGGCACCGGAGATTCAGCCGCCAGAACCCAGGCAGGCCTTGAGTGCGTGGTTTGATTTGAGTCGTTATGCGCTGATCTTGCTGGAGGCGGCGGGAATCAGGCGTGAACAGGTCGAGGTGAGTGAGGTGTGTACGTATTGCACCTCGCCGGCGTTTGCGAGTTATCGCCGAAGGACCCATGACAGCACGGAGCGCAAGACGTTGTTGTATTCGTGGATTGCTCGCGCAGAGTGATGGGAAGCCCCCTACAGTTCTCGTAGCTACTAGCCTTGGGGAGCCCATAGGCTGTCATCTTTTGCGATACAACGCTTCTTGAATACCACTCCATCCGCTGACATTTTCTGGCCCCGCCATTCCTTGCCAGAGGCTACGTCAAAGACGTAGAATTTTGCGTGTTAACGATCATCGAGTCGCCACTATTCAGCAAGCTATGGCCCGATTACTGGACCGAAGAAGAACGGGGTATTTTTATGGCTTTTCTCGCCAACCACCCCGACTCAGGAACTGTCATTCCAGGATCTGGTGGTTGCCGAAAAGTACGCTGGAGCCTTGAAGGCCGAGGCAAGAGCAGCTCAGTGCGGATCATCTACACAACACAATTGGCGTGTGGTGCACTGGTTGCCCTGCTGATTTATGGCAAAGGTGCCACCGAGAATATTCCCGCGCATGTCCTCTACAAAATCGCCAAGGAAATGAACCATGCCACTCACTGAGAAACAACTTAAGGAACGTGACGCCAAACGCAACATCGGCGAGGAATTGCTGGCTGCCGTTATTGATGTCAAGGAAGGTCGTCATGGCCAGGTCCATCACGTCGAAATCACCCAAGCCGCCGAGGCCCGAAGTAAAACTGGGCTGTCGCAACCCAAGTTCGCCGAATTGCTGGGAGTCTCTGTACGAACGCTTCAAGAATGGGAGCAAGGCCGCCGCTCTCCGTCCGGCGCAGCACGTTCATTGCTGCATATAGCAGCCATCAGGCCGGACGTTTTTCGAGAAGTCCTCAGTAACGCCTGATGGCATTCCTGGGCTACCGGCTGATCTTCAGCCCCTTACGCCCCGCATGCCGCTCCAGCGCCAGCTCGATCAACCGGCTTACCAGCTCGCTGTAGCTCATGCCCGCCGCCTGCCACAACTTGGGGTACATGCTGATGCGGGTAAAACCCGGCAACGAGTTGATCTCGTTGATCAGCACCTCGCCCTCGTCCGTCAGAAACACATCCACCCGCGCCAGCCCGGCACAGCCCAACGTCTCAAACGCTTCGATGGCCAAGGCGCGAATGCGCTCGCTGTCTTCAACACTGATGTCCGCCGGCACCACCACTTGGGCCGCCTGGTCATCGATGTATTTGCTGTCGTAGGAGTAGAAACCGTCCCGCACCACGATCTCGCCGCAACCACTGGCGATGGGATTCTCGTTGCCCAACACGGCGCATTCGATTTCCCGGCCTTTTACCGCCGACTCCACCAGCACCTTTTCATCAAACCCGAGGGCCAGTTCTACGGCGGCCTGATATTCAGCCTCGCTGCTCACCTTGCTCACGCCCACGGATGAACCCTGGTTCGCGGGTTTCACGAACATCGGCACTCCGAGTTTCTGCCGGGCTTGTTCGAAGGTGGTTCGCGCCGCCGTGCGACGGTTGAGGGTGATGAACGGTGTCACGGCAATCCCGGCATCGCGCAGCAGGCGTTTGCTGATGTCCTTGTCCATGCACACGGCCGACCCCAGCACATCGGAGCCGACAAACGGCAAGTCCGCCATGCGCAGCAGGCCTTGCAGGCAGCCATCTTCGCCGAGGGTGCCGTGGACGATCGGGAAGATCACGTCGACATGTTCCAGGGTGGCCTGGCTGGCGGTTTCCACCAGTTGCTGGCTGGCCTTGCCCGGCACCACGGCCAGTTCACGGTTGGATTGATTGAGGGCGATCAGCGCCGGGTTTTCCTCGTTGAGCAAAAAGCCCGAGGTGTCGTTGAGGTGCCAGTGGCCGGCCTTGTCGATGCCGATCAGGATCGGCTCGAAGCGCGAACGGTCCAGTGCATCGACGATGTTGCGCGCCGATTGCAGCGACACTTCGTGCTCGGCCGAACGGCCACCAAAAATAATCCCTACCCGCAGCTTGCTCATGATCGGCCTCACGTTTGAAAGTAAGGCTTCTTACCATGAGCCGTCAGCGATTCGCTACCAGCGTGGCCCCGAACAGCACATAACAACCACCGGCAAACCGGTCCAGCCACTTGCGCGAGCGGCTGTAGACGTTGGCCATGCGTTCACTGGAAAACACCAGCGCCACGCAGGAATACCAACTGAACGACAGCGTCGCCATGGTGATCACGGCCAGGGTCAGCAGCATCGGCGACGGTGACGGCGGCATGGTGGATGCAAAGATCGTCGCGACGAACAGCGCCGCCTTGGGGTTGGACAGGTTACCCAGCAAACCCAGGCGCCAGGCAGAGAACAGCGAGCGACGCGGTTCGTCGGGCAACAGATTCTGGGCCATCGACGGTGCCGAGCGTTTGAACAGCTTCAACCCCAGGTAAATCAGGTAGCAGCCGCCGATGATCTTGAACGCCAGGTACAACATGGGCGCGGCAGTGAACAACGACTTGATCCCCAAGCCGCCTGCCAGGCCCCACATCACGGTGCCGGTGGCCACGCCAGCCGACGCCACCACGCCATGGCGGCGTGAACAACTGGCGGCCAGTTGCGCGGTGTTGAAGAAGTTCGGGCCGGGCGTCACCACCGCGACGGTCCAGAGCAAGGCCAGCGACAACAACGGCGCGGCATACGGCAGGCTGGGGAAAAGCATCGATTGATCCATCCTTAAGGGAATTAAAAGATCCTTGCCGTTTACAGCTCAGGTTCGGGTTCGTGCACCAACAGGTCGCCCGGCTGACACTCCAGATACTTGCAGATCGCGTCCAGGGTCGCCAGCCGTATGCCCTTGACCTTGCCTTGCTTGAGCAATGACAGGTTTTGTTCGGTGATACCAATGGCGGCGGCCAGGTCCTTGGACTTGACCTTGCGCCGGGCGAGCATAACGTCCAACTCAATGACAATAGACATGCTGTTCTCAAACAAACGTGCGGTTTTCAGAATCCACTTCACTGGCCTGCCACAGGATACGCGCGATCACCGAGATGCAGCCGGCGAGAAACAGCGCAACGATGCTGGGCGGGGTAAAACTCAAGGTGAGCAGCCGCTGGCCAACCGGCTCATTCATCGTGACCCAGACACTGAGCAATGGCTCGCACAGAAAATCCAGCAACACCCACAGTGCCACGGCCCGGCCTACTTTACCCAAGTGCTGGGCGGCGGCGCTGGAAAAATACTCGCCACGGGCATAGTTCTGAAACAGCTGGCGCAAATGATTCAAGCCCGACACCAGCGCCATCAGGGGAATGCTGGAGAGCAGGACACCGCCCAGGGTCTGCCACCAAGGGAACGCCGCCACCATCTCGGCCCGCCCCTCGATCTGTTGGGCACTCAAGGCGAAACCAAACCCGACCGAAGCGCTTTGTACCGGGTAAAGCCACGCGGTGGTATTGAGCAGCAGCATCGCGACAATCAACAGCAGGGTGAGCAGTGCCATGCGCTGGCTAAGTTGGGCAAGACGTTGGGAATTCATGGGTAAGCCTCGGGGGTTAATGTGTGGCGAAAAATAAACGATAAATTATCGTAAAACAATCATTTTTTAATGATTTGCGATATCCACGTATAAACCGGATCCCTGCCCCCGTCGTTCCGGTGCTGGCACAATCGTTCAAGACCACGGCAGACAGCCCGGTCACACTGGGTTAACGTATTTGCGTCCCGACTTGCGGCTTTCACCATGACCAAACCCTCTCTCGACTGGCTGCACCGCGCGCCCCACGCCAGTGGCCTGGAGCGTATCGAGGCGTATTTTGCCGGGTTTGGCTTCGACCCCCATCGCCACGACACCTACGCCATCGGCCGCACCCTGTTCGGCGTGCAGAGTTTTCACTATCGCGGCGGCATGACCCACAGCCTGCCGGGGCGGACCATGGTGATCCATCCCGACGAAGTGCATGACGGTTGGGCCGGCAGCGAGGAAGGCTTCAAATACCGGATGATCTACGTGGAGCCGGCGCTGATCCAGCAGGTGCTCGGCGGCAAGCCGTTGCCGTTTATTCCCGGCGGGCTGTCCAGCGACCCGTGGCTGTACCGCGCCAGCGAGGTGTTGCTGCAAAGCCTGGATTGCCCGATTGATCCGTTGCAGGAACAGGACGCGATGTTTGACCTGGCCCAGGCGCTGAACAATGCGTCGGGCATCACGGTGAACCGCAAGACCTTCGACTACCGCGCCGCCGAGCGCGCGCGGGAATTTATCCACAGCGCGCTGGGCCGCCCGATCACCCTCGATGAGATGGCGGAATACGCCAACCGCGACCGCTGGGCGTTGTCGCGGGATTTTCGATTGTTGTTTGGTACCAGCCCTTATCGCTACCTGACCATGCGTCGCCTGGACCTGGTGCGCAGCCTGCTGGGCCAGGGCCAGTCACTGGTGGATGCCGCGCTGACCGCCGGATTCACCGACCAGAGCCACATGACCCGCCAGTTTCGCAGCACCTTCGGCATGCCGCCGTCGCGCTGGGTGAAGATGCTCGGGCGCTGAAATCCCGCCTGGAAACGCGATCAACCTGTGGGAGCTGGCTTGCCTGCGATGGCGGTGGATCAGTTAATAAATTGTTGGCTGACACTCCGCCATCGCAGGCAAGCCAGCTCCCACAGTTGATTTATGTCGCTGCTGAAATCGCATCCGACTCTATAGCGCGCTCTTTAAGTGCTAACGCCAGAACCGCCCCCGCCAGGGCAATCGCCGCGCTCCACCACAACGCCAGTTCAATCCCGCCTGCCTGCGCCGCGCCCGTCGCCCCTCCGGCGTTCGCCAATGACACCAGCAACGCCAGCCCCAGTGCGCCGCCAATCTGCTGGCTGGTGGACGCCATGCCCGCCGCCACGCCCTGCTCTCCTGGCCGAATGCCCAGGCCGGCAGCCACCCACATTGCCGTCCAGGTCATGCCCTGGCCAATACTCAGGATGAAAATCCCCGGCAGCAACGACCAGAACCCCGCCCCCGTCGGCAACGCCACACATACCAAAGCGATACCCACCGCGCCCGCCAACTGGCCGCTGACCAGGGTGTTGCGCAACCCCAGCCGCGCCAATGAACGCTCCGCCAGCCAGATACCCGCGGTGCACACCAGCGTCGCCGGCAAAAACGCCAACCCCGCCTGCAACACGCTGTAGCCGTAGACCTGCTGGTAGTACACCGCCAGAAAGTAGTACTGCACGCCAAAGCTGCTCATGAACACCGCCGTCAACACCATGGCCATGCGCAACTCGCGATAGCCCAACAAGCGAAGCGGCATCAACGGATCACGGCCCCGGTGTTCGATCCACGCAAATAACCCGAGCAGCACCAACGCCAGGGCCATGCAGCCCAGGGTCGACGGCGCCGCCCAGCCCCACTCCGGCCCCTGCACCAGGGAGAACACCAGCAAGGTGCCGCCCAGCGTCACGGTCAACGCGCCGCTGATATCAAAGTTGCGCCCAAGGGCCCGTTCGCCATCGGCGGGAATCCAGTAGCGCGCCGCCAGGGCACAGGCACCGGCCAACGGCACGTTCACCAGGAACACCGCTTCCCAGCCCCAGGCCTGGGTCAGCACGCCACCGAGCAACGCGCCCAATGCCAGGCCCGCCGCAGACGCCGCGCTCCACACGGCAAACGCCCGATTACGCGCAGGCCCTTCGGCGTAGTGGGTGTTGATCAGCGCCAGCGTGGCCGGGAACAACAGCGCGCCGCCCACGCCCTGCACCGCCCGGGCCAGCACCAGCAGCAAGGCGCTGCCACCGAGCACCGCCGCCAGGGAAGACAGCGCGTACAGCGACTGGCCGAGCATGTACAAGCGCCGCTTGCCCAACAGGTCCGCCGACCGACCGCCCAGCAACAGGAAGCCACCAAACGCCACGCTGTAGGCACTGACCACCCACTGCAATTGCTGGGCAGAAAAACCCAGGTGGCTGCCGATTTGCGGCAGCGCGACAAACACAATGGTCGCGTCGAGGGCGATGATCAGTTGCGCGGTTGCCAGCAGCAACAGCATCCAGCCAGAGGGTCGAGAAGAAGACATCACAGCGTCCTGCCTGAAAATGAGAGGCGCCAGTTTCTTTCATGCCCAACAGATGATAAATAGCCCTATCACTCTTTCAGTAATGACTTTAATCATGGATCTGAATGCTGTTCGCCTGCTGGTGCGCGTCGCCGAAACCCGCAGTTTCACTCGCGCCGCCGGAGACCTGGGGCTGACCCAATCGGGCTTGTCCCGGGCCATTTCCCGACTGGAAAACCAGCTGGGTGTGCGCCTGCTGCAACGCAACACCCGCAGCGTCAGCCTCACGCCCGACGGGCAGATGCTGTATGAACGCAGCGCGCCGCTGCTGGCGGAACTGGCCGAAGCTGAGCGGCAAATGCTCGACCGCCGTGCCTCACCGTCCGGTTTGCTGAAGATCAGCACGCCCTCGTTGTTTGGCCGCAAGGTGGTGATGCCGGTGATCGGCGAGCTGACCCTGCAATACCCCGACCTGCGCATTGAAGCGGTAATGACCGACCGCCTGGTGGACATCGTCGACGAAGGCTTTGACGCCTTGCTGCGCACCGGCGACATCCAGGACCAACGCCTGATCGCCCGGGCACTGCCACCGCTGCGCTGGGTCACCGTCGCCGCCCCGGCTTATCTCGCGCGTTTTGGTACGCCGCAGACCGTCGATGAACTCCAGGACCATAATTGCCTGACCGTGCGCAACCTGCGCACCAGCCGGCTGGTGGACTGGCAGTTCATGCTCGATGGCAGGGTGCAGGACGTGAGTGTCGAGGGGCGGTTGATCTTTGATATCGGCGATGCGCTGGTGGACGGCGCGCTGGGCGGATTCGGCATCGCCCAGGTGATGGACTTTGCGGTGCGGGAAGATCTGGCGGCCGGGCGCCTGGTGCCCTTGCTGGAGGAATTTGCCGGGCGCAGTCGGGCGATATCGCTGGTGTATCCGCCATCGCGGCAGTACTCGCCGAAGTTGATGGCGTTTGCCGAGGCACTCAGCAAAGCCCAGTGGTAACACAACCTTTGTGGCGAGGGAGCTTGCTCCCGCTCGGCTGCGCAGCAGTCGTATATCTACCGACCAAGTGTATTGGCAGGAAACAATGGGACCGCTTCGCGCTCCAGCGGGAGCAAGCTCCCTCGCCACAAAACCAGGCTGTACCGGAAGAATTGGCACTGGGCTTAAAGCTGTCGCCCATCAATCGGCTCACCAATCGTCAGGAAATGCCCGCCCGCCACATGGTGCAAGGTACGCAGCGCATCCTGCCCTTCGAAATGCCAGCGACCGTCGCTGAATACGCGCTCATCAGCCTGGGCGGCCACCACTTCGGCGAGGAACAGATCGTAGGTCTGCTGGTTATGCGGTTCCGGCAGCAAGCGGCATTCCAGCCACGCCACGCAGCCTTCAAGCATCGGCGCTTCGGTGTGTTCGCCGCTGAACGTCTGCAAGTCATATGCGGCGAACTTGTCGGTCTCGCTGCCGGTGGTGTTGCCCACGGTCTGCACGATATCGGCCTGGGCCGCACACGGTACGTTGAGCACGAAAGTGCCGGCGCCTTCGAGCAGTTGCCGGGTCCAGGTGGCCTTATCCAGCACGACGGCGACTTTGGGCGGCTCGAAATCCAGCGGCATCGCCCATGCCGCAGCCATGATGTTGCGCTGGCCGTTGTGCGCGGCGCTGACCAGTACGGTCGGGCCGTGGTTGAGCAAGCGGTAGGCCTTGGACAGCGGGACGGGACGGCGATGGTTAGGGCTCATGGACGAAAGGCTCGGAAAAAAAACCTACGATACCTCAAGCATGAGCCCGGGTGACTAGCTGCTCAGTTGATTGGCGAATTGCCCTACAGCGCTGACCACTTTCTGGGCGCCGTCCTGGATCTCGACGATCACCGTACCCGCCTCGGCCGCCAGGGCCAGGCCTTGCTCGGCCTGCAGGCGGCCATCGGTCATCAGCGCCACTGCATCGCGGGCCATGTCCTGGTTCTGGCGCACCACGCCGACGATTTCCTCGGTGGCCTTGCTGGTACGCGACGCCAGTTGCCGAACCTCATCGGCCACCACCGCAAAACCACGGCCTTGCTCACCGGCACGGGCGGCTTCGATGGCGGCGTTGAGCGCCAGCAGGTTGGTCTGCTCGGCGATGCCGCTGATGGTCTTGACGATGCTGCCAATCACCTGGGACTGGGCGTTCAGCGCTTCAATGCCCTCACCCGCCTGCTCCATGTGCTTGGCCAGGTCGCGCATCACCTCCACCGCCTGGGTGACCACGGTGGTGCCGCGCTGGGCGCTGCTGTCGGTGTGCAGCGAGGTGCTGTAGGCGATGTTGGCCGCGTCGGCCACGGCCTGTTCCTGGTTGACCTGGTCGGTGATCACCGTGGCGAACTTGACCACTTTGTACAGCCGCTCGTTGGCGTCGAGCACCGGGTTATACGACGCCTCCAGCCACACCACCCGCCCGTGGCTGTCCACCCGCTTGAAGCGCCCCGCGACGAATTCACCGGCGTTCAGGCGCTTCCAGAACTGCTGGTACTCGGCGCTGCCGGCATCCTGCGGCTCACAGAATATCCGGTGATGTTTGCCCTGGATCTGCGCCAGGCTGTAACCCATGCCGTTGAGGAAACGGTCGTTGGCCGTCAGTACATTACCGTTGAGGTCGAACTCGATCACTGCCGTGGAACGCACCAGCGCGGTGATCAGGTTTTCGTGCTCGCGGGACGCCTCGATAGTGCGGGTCAGGTCGCTGGAGTACATCGAAATATGCTTGATACGCCCGTCACTGCCACGCACCGGTTGCACGATGGAGCGCAGCCACGCCTCATTGCCGTTGCCGCGCATCAGGCGTACGGAACCGGCGAAGTGTTCGCCACGCACCAGGGCGTTCGTGAAGCGCAGTTGAAAGGTGTCGTGCTTGACGTGCGCCGGCACCAGATCCTCGATCAGGCGGCCTTGCAGCTGGCTTGCCTGGTAAGCCATCTCTTGAAGGAAGATGGCATTGACGGACTCGATGCGCCCTTCGGGATCCAGGGTCAGGGCCATCATTTCGCTTTCCAGGCTCTCCTTGACCTGCTGCAAACTGGATAATTCTTCGCGAAGAGCAGACAGCTCCTGCTTGAGACGGGTGTTGAACATGGAGGCACCGGTGGGCAAATGAGGGCGGGATCTGACCTGCATCGGCGCTGCCGGCATTTTCTTAAGAGAGCTTTAGCCCATTGCCCAACTATATTTTTTCAGCCCCTCAACTGCCGTTGTTACGGCAGATGCCCATCACTTGGTAGTGGAGCGTGTTGAGCTTGCCGGTGGAGTCTTCGTAGGTCATGCGTGACGGCACCGCGCTGCACGAGCGGATCGGCGGCGTGACATTCACCACCTTGGCAATGTCCAGCTTCATGCCGTAGCGATACACCAGCACCTCGGGCGCGGGCTTGCCCTTTCTGGCGGCGTAGGCGGCCATGGCTTGCTCATTGTTTTGCATCAATTGGGCGAAGGTGCGGTCGCCTCCACCTTCGGCCATCGCGCTGGCGGAAACGATCAGGGCCAATGCAGCGACAGTGGTTTTCAGGGTATTCATGAGGGTGTCCTCGTCTGACTTATTGAATTAAAAGTTCAGAGCAAGAATAACTAACCAAGCCTGTCGCAACGTTCACCGAAAGATTACTTATCCGTTATGTTTTATTGAAATTCCAAAATTGTAATCTGTGCGCCACCTCGCCGTTATCTCGTGTTTGCAACTATCTGCCCGGGCACCATCACAACAAGAATGCCCCATCGATAAGAAGCTGATAGCTGCCACTACCGAGGAGCGCTACATGAGCACTAACCGCACATTTTCACTCTCCATGATTGCCGCCCTGGCGGGGCTCACCCCGCTGTCAGGCATGGCCGTGGAAGAAAAACCCGAAGGGTTTATCGAAGGCAGCACCTTGAACGTGCTGGCCCGCAACTTCTACTTCAACCGCGATGACCGCAAGGGCCAGTCGAGCCCCACCGGCAATGGCTATTCCGAAGCCTGGGCCCAGGGTTTTATCGGCAAGTTCGAATCCGGATTCACTCAGGGTCCGGTGGGTTTCGGCCTCGATGCGTTTGCGATGTATGGCCTGAAACTCGACTCCGGCACCGGTCGCAGCGGCGGCAAGGGCTCGTTCGGCGTACTGCCGGTAGACAGCGACAACCACCCCGAGGACGGCTACAGCAAGCTCGGCGGCGCGGTAAAAGTGCGCCTGCTGGATACCGTGATCAAGGCCGGTGACGTGTTCCCGCTGACCCCGGTGGTGGCCTACGGCGACTCGCGGGTGTTGCCGGAAAGCTTCCGTGGCGTCACCGCGCAAAACACCAGCATTGACGGCTTGAGCTTGCAGGCCGGGCACTTGAGCGGCATGAGCCAGCCCACCCAGAGCGGCATGGATAAAGGCTTCGCGACCTTTTATGCGGGCAAGGTGGATTCACCCTGGATCGGCTATGCCGGCGGCGACTACCAGGTGAACAAACACCTCAGCGTCAGCCTGTACACCAGCCGCCTGAAGGATGCCTGGGACCAGTACTACTTCGGCAGCGCCGCCAGCTACCCGCTGAACGATGACGTGTCGCTGTTTGGCGACTTCAATTATTACAAGGCCGTGGACGAGGGCAAGAAACGCCTTGGCGAGTTCGATAACAACATCTGGAGCGCCAGGCTTGGGGTCAAGGTCGGCGCCCACAGCCTGGCCCTGTCGCACCAGCGCAACAACGGCGATGACGACTTTGACTACCTGCGCATGTCGGACTCGATCTTCCTCAACAACTCGATCCAGTACAGCGACTTCAACTCGCCCAGGGAACGCTCGTGGATGCTCGCCTATAACCTCGACATGCAGGCCTTCGGCATTCCTGGCCTGACCTTCATGACCCGCTATGGCAAAGGTACCGGCGCCGACTACAGCAACGCCAACAGCGTGTACATGCGCCGTGACGCGGCCGGCGACCCGCTGACCGATCAACGCCGCTGGGAGCGGGATATCGAGGCGAAGTACGTGGTGCAGGGCGGTAACTTGAAAGACCTGTCGCTGCGTTTGCGCCAGGCGACCGTTCGCTCAAGTGCCTTTGAGTCGGACTTGGAAGAAGTTCGGTTGATTGTCGAATACCCATTGGCAATTCTGTAAATGAACACAACGGCAAATGCTTACATTCATTTGCCGTTGACTAACATCTGTTCACAAATTGAAGCCTGTCAGAACTGTAATATGCGCCTCACCTTCTCGTTAAGTTGCGCTTCATATACTGGTCACAACTAACGGCACACGCCTTATTTGGAGACACGTCATGAAGCCATTCCACCTGTTATTGATCAGTTTTCTCGGCGCCACTTCCACCCTCGCATTCGCCGACGACGGCGCCGACCGTTCCCGGCAGTTCCTCGCCGAGTTCCGCCAGCAACAGCAGCAGGTCCACGGTGAACAGTCCGTGGCCGAGACCGCGCCCGCCGACGCACAGAAGCAGTCGATCTGAACGGCGCACACCGAGCACATTCATCTCTGAAGCTTTTGTGTAGCTCCTTTGGAAAGAGATGAATTTTTAACGCCCCGGATGGGGCGTTTTTTTTGCCCGCCCGTTCTGCAACGCAACAACCAGTCACAAACTGGCTGATTGACCCTGTAGCTACTTCAGCCTTCAGGCTTCGGAAAATTCGAATTTCAGTCTCTCTCTATCAGTAAAAGGTAAACCCCCATGCGTATCCTTGTGGTTGAGGACGAGCAAAAAACCGCCGCCTACCTGCAGCAGGGCCTGACCGAAAGCGGTTACGTGGTCGACTGCGCCGCCAGCGGCGTGGACGGCCTGCACCTGGCCGGGCAACACGCCTATGAACTGGTGATTCTCGATGTAAACCTGCCGGCCAAGGACGGCTGGGAAGTGCTGGAGCAACTGCGCCGCGACAGCAACCAACGGGTGATGATGCTCACAGCCCGTGGCCGGCTGACTGACAAGATCAAGGGCCTGGACATGGGCGCCGATGATTACCTGGTCAAACCCTTCGAATTCCCCGAATTGCTGGCCCGGGTGCGTACGCTGTTGCGCCGCAGCGAGCACATACCGGTGCCGGAAGTCTTCCGCGTGTCGGACCTTGAACTGGACCCGCGCCGCCACCGCGCCTATCGCGGCACCCGGCGCATTGACCTGACCACCAAGGAGTTCGCGCTGCTGCATGTGCTGATGCGTCAGTCCGGCGAAGTGCTGACCCGCACGCAGATTATTTCCCTGGTGTGGGACATGAATTTCGACTGCGACACCAACGTGGTGGAGGTCTCCATCAGCCGCCTGCGGGCCAAGGTCGATGACCAGAGTGACGTCAAGCTGATCCATACCATTCGCGGCGTGGGCTATGTGCTGGAGGCCCGCCAATGAAAGCCAGCAGCCTGTCGATGCGCCTCGGGCTGACGGTGAGCCTGATGGGCGCGGGCCTGGTGGTGCTGCTCGCGACACTGGCCTACCTGGCGCTGACCCACGAGCTTGAGAAACTGGCGCGCAAGGGCCTGGAAAGCAAGATGGAGCAGATCCAGCACAGCCTCGCCCTCGGCCTGGACACCCGCGACATAAAGGCCCGCCCGCATTCGCTGATGGACCTGGTGATGGGGCATGACAATTTCTACCTGACCATCGTCGGCACCGCACCCGATGAGGCGGTGCTGCTGAGCGTCGGTGCCAAGCCACAGGAACCGTTGCTGACCGACTTCGCACCACGCCAGACCCTCGGTTACCTGAACTGGGACGACAGCAACGGCAACCAGGTGCTCAGCGCCTCCAGCCTGATGCGCCTGTCCAGCGGCGAACGCGTGCGGGTGCTGCTGTCCCTGGACCGCATGGACGATCAGGCATTGCTCAGTGCTTACCTGCGTTCCACGGTGATCGCCCTGCCGCTGCTGTTGCTGCTGATCGGCATCGGCGCGTGGTGGGTGGTGCAACGCGGGCTCGCACCGCTGCAACAGTTCAGCCGCGTCGCGGCCAAGGTCACCACACAGGATCTGACCCACCGCCTGGCTGTGGATAACTTGCCCAACGAGTTGGGCGAGTTGGCGCAGGGCATCAACTTCATGCTGCAGCGCCTGGATGGCGGTGTGCAGCAGCTGTCGCAGTTCTCCGATGACCTGGCCCACGAGCTGCGCGCGCCACTGACCAACTTGATGGGCAAGGCCCAGGTGACGTTGTCCCGGGAGCGACCGCCCGAGGAGTACAAGGCGGTGCTGGAATCCAGCACCGAAGAAATGGAGCGGCTGGCGCGGATCGTTTCCGACATGCTGTTCCTGGCACAGGTCAGCCACCCGGCGGCGCGGGTTTCGTTTGCGCCCGTGTCCCTGGCCGCTGAGGCACGCCGGGTGATGGAACTGTTTGCGTTGAGTGCCGAAGACAAGCAACTGAGCCTGAGCCTTCACGGTGATGCCTCGGTGCATGGCGATCGCCTGATGATTCAGCGGGCGATTTCCAACTTGTTGTCCAATGCCATCCGTCATACGCCACACGCTTCCACGGTGTCGTTGCAGGTGGAAACCCACGGGCAGCAAGTCTCGCTGTCGGTGGGCAACCCGGGCCCGGGGATTGAAGCGCACCACCTGCCGAACCTGTTCGAGCGTTTCTACCGCGTCGACAGCAGCCGCGCCCGCTCCGAAGGGGGGACCGGGCTGGGGCTGGCCATCGTGCGGTCGATCATGACCCTGCATCAAGGCCGGGCAGAAGTCAGCAGCGAGCCCGGAGATTTCACTGTGTTTCGGTTGGTGTTTCCCCTTCATACCAACGCTATCTGCCAATAACCCATTGTGGTGAGGGAGGCCCCACCCCGTCTT